>DASVNL010000787.1:0-6415 GCA_036383875.1 Thermoanaerobaculia bacterium | reverse complement strand
CGGATCGCGACGACGCGGAACGTGTCACGTCCGTACCAGCGATCGAACCACGCGGCGAACGCCGTGTTGCCGACGCGCGGTCCTTCGAACGTGTAGGTCGCGCGCACCGGGATTCCCTCGACGTCGAGGATGCGGCGGAGTAGCAGCGCGAGCGCGCCACCGAGCGAGTGCCCGGCGATGTAGATCGGCGCGCCCGGATACTTCGCACGCACGGCACGCAGTAGTCTCACGAGTTTCGTGGCCACGCGACGCGCCTGCAGCACGAAGCCGAGATGCACCAACCCCTCAGGGAAGTAGCGTCGCCACGGAACACGGAGCGCGAGGATGTTCTCGCCCCAATCGCCAAACTGAGAACTGCCACGCGCAGCGATGACGATGCGCGTGGCAGAGTAGGTGATCCCGACTTGCGTCGAGCGGAACGAGAGGATGTGTGCGCCGTCGCTGCCGGCGAGAGCCCACGCTTCGAAGTCGTCGGCCGATCGGTAGACGGCTTGTGCGTGGTCGAGCAACGTCACCGCGAGCGGGACATCGAACGCCTCAGCGACGCCCTTCACTGCGGCGCCTCCGGAGGAACGAACGGAGTCGCCGCCGCCGGCGCCTGCACGGTGATCGCGCCGGTCGCATCGTGCACGACGATCGCAAACGTGTAGATCGACGGCGGTCCTGGCAAGTTGGGCGCGACAACCGAGTAACCGAGCGACACCTCCGATCGCCCGGCCTTCACCGGCAGCAGGATCGCGCTCTTGTCCGTGACGTTGTTCAGTGCAGACCACGCCGGCTTATTCGTCTCAGGATCGATCGGAGCAGTGACAACATTGCTGACGTTTACCCATCCGCTCGTGTCATCCAGCACAGCCACAAACACATGCGATTCGAACGTGCCAGTCGGCGGCAGATCGTAGAAGTCAGCGTACGTCACAGGTTTCAGCGGGCCGCTACGAGTGATGGTTCCGAGAGGCGTTTCGATCTCGACGCCTGGAACCAGGCGAGCATCGGCGACGATCTCGCGCACGTTCACTCCAGCCTTCGGCCAGTTGTCCTCGACGTAGGTGGTATGCGGCGCGATCGGCACTGTCAACTCAGGTCCGGCCTTGCCGTACACCGAGAGCAGAATCACCTCGGCCGTGGGATTCGTGACGCGCAACGACGTCCGATAGCCGTGCTCGTTAGCGTACGGCAGCACGTGCGTGACGAACTGCTGCGCGGCTTGGCCGTGCGCCTGATGCGCGATCGCGAGAGACAGCAGCACGAGGACTGCGAAAAGCACAACGGCGGGCCGAAGCCCGCCGCGCGTGACGTGGTTCTTCATGGGATCTCCTTTCACTTGATGAGGCGGCGCACGGCCGCAGCGAACGAATCGATCAACTGATCGGTGATCACGCCCGCAGTGGCCGGGTCGATGAGCGGAACGCCGTTGACCGTGGCTCGGGTGAAGAGCTCGACGACCTGCGCCTTCACGCGCGCGCGCAGCGGATCCCAACGCGCCGGATCGGTGACGACGCTCAGACCTTCGCCGGCGAGCAGCCCGTCAACGATGGTGCGCAGCTCGGCGAGGATCGTTGCCGTCACGTCGGGCGGAACGCCGTAGCTCTGCAACGTCACCGAGAGACCGATGCGCGCTGCGGCGCGTGCGATCTCCACGGCGGGAGACGTCGTCCACTGCGGGACGGTGTTCGGAGAGTCGTCGCCCGTAGTCGCGCATGCCGAAAGCATGAGCCCCAGGGCGATACACCAGATGATGATAATGAAAGACGAACGCTTCACGATTGAACCTCCTTCGGTTGAATGCACCTCCGGCACGGCGCGCCTCGCGCACAATGCGCGGGCCGTCGAGTCGGCGATCTGTTGTTGGTTGATTGGTTGCGCGGTGACTACTTCTTGCGCAGTTCGATGTGCGGCGGATCGTGCGGCTGCACCCAGCGGTAGCCGGCCGTCAGGCCGTTCGCCTCGGCGATCTCCGCGTACTTCTTCCACGTCGACTCCGGTGCACTCAACGTCACCTTGCCCGCCGACGTGAGCGGGTAACAGTCGGCCGCGCAGCCGGTGCCGCGCTTGCCGGTGCCCTGATGATTGGACAGCTTCTTCACGCCGTTGTTGTTCGTCACGACGTTGCCCGGTCGACCGTACGGCGCCTTCGGTCTGCCCTGCCCGTACAACCACCGCTGCCGCTCGACGGTGCGGAATCCTTCATTGAACTTGAAGGGAATTCCCGCTGCCGCGCAGTCGGCGAGTGTCTTCTCGAGCTTCGCGCGAAACGCAGGATCGAGGTCCGCGAGATCTCGGTTGATCGGTGGTTCTGTGACCTGTGCCATTGCCGTCACCTCCGTTGCTGTTGTTGCTGTTGCTGTTGTCGCTCGAGGCGATCGATTGCACCTTCGAGTCGTTTCACGATCTCCGGCAGACTCGCGAGCGTCGCGGCTACCGTCTTCTCGATTTCGCGCTGAGCGGCGTCGAGCTTCGCGACGTCGGCCTTCGCTGCGGCGATCTCGCTCTGCGTCTGCGCGTTGATGCGGGCCTGCTCCTGCACGCGCGCCTCATTCAACTTCTCTTGCGCGGCGACCTGCACACGCATCGTGAGGAACGTCGTCGCGGTCGCGAGCGCGATCGTCAGTACGAACGAAAGCGCGGCAATGAATACCGGGTGTTTGTGCCACGGCTCGCGATTGCGCTCCGGCATCACGTCGCGGAACTCCGGCAGAGTGCCGCTGTACTGAGGCGCACCTTCGGCCCCGTCGCCGTTCTTTGAGATCGGCAGTCGCGGTCGTTGCTGTTGCATCGGCGAAGCTCTCCTTTATTGGTTGGTTACAAACGACCACATTGCAAATCCGGAATTGCGGACCTATCTTTCTTCGGCTATGAGAACGCTCGCCGCATTGATCCTTGTCGCCGCAACACTCAGCGTTTCCGCACAGACGTACGACAACTCGGTGATCGTCACGGGGTACGGAAACGCGGAACTGAGCGGCTCTGCCGGTGTCCCGCTTCAATGGCAGACGCTCGCCGAGGGCACGGCGCTGCTGCCGGTGCGGATGGTGTCCACCAACAACCGCAGCAATACGCTCTATGCAACATGGGTTGCGATTCGCCAGGCGAAAACCGGCGAGAGCAACAGTGTTTCCGTAGACACGGCGCCACGCTTCACGGGCAACCCAGGACACTCATTCGAAAAGAAGGAGTGCCTGACGTTTGTCGAGGCTCAAGACTTTTGGTTCAATGCGTTGACAGCGAGAGAGCGGGCATGGTCGTTCTTTCTTCCAACGACAACGAGTGACGTTCCGTATGTCATCCTCTATCGTCGCGAAAGCATTATGACGTTGACTGTTCCCGCCCCGCGCCAGTGACGGCTTGCGCTTTTTGCGCAGCGATCGACGCCTCGCCGACAACCTTCACCTCGCCAATGAGTTCATGCACCTCGGCATACGGCCGCTGCGCCAAGTAGGCCAGCACCTTGTTCACCAAGATCACGGGAAGCAGGAGATGCGTGGGCTCTGTCATTCTGTAAAAACTCCTTGCCGTGGCGTTTATGTAGCAATCAGGCCATGGGTTCGAACACGGGCGAGCAGGTCGTTTAGCCGAGCGACAACATCCCCCGCTCCGGTCGCGTTCGCAACTGCCGCACCTTGGGCGCCTACCACTTGCGTGCCTTGGTATTTGTAGCCGTTCTGAGAATTGAAATAACCGGCGCCGGGCGGGAGTGTGTTCGCCGTGCTGATGCCGCCGACGCAATCGATATAGACGCTATTGAAAGTCGCCGCCGTGCCGCCGAGATCAATCGATCCGCCCGAGACGGAAAACAAAATGTTGCCAGACGAGCCGGCGATCGAGGACACGACAGCGCCGCCGCTGTTCGCGAAGTTTAGCGCCCCTGAGGCAAGACCACCGTTCTCCTTGATCGTGACCCCGCCGGACGGATTGATCGTGACGTTACCCGATTCGATCGAGATGTCGCTGCCATCCCACAATACCTTGTTCGACAGTGACCACTTGCCGCTGGCGTCCGCATAGAACTTCGTCGCCACTGCGCCGTAAGACGGCGTGCCCGACGCAACGCCAATGTACGCCGTGCCCGACGATTCGAGCTTCAGGTTTCCCGAAGAGAGGAGCGTCGCGCCGATCGTCCAGCCGCCGATCGTGCCGCTCGCCGCCGTGATCGCACCGCTGAATGACGCGTTACCCGCGGCGTCGATCGCGATCTTTGTCGTCGCGTTGTGCCCGATCCGAATCCCGTTGACCGGATCAACCTTCAGCCAAGCTGCAGAGGGCACACCGAACGCTGCACCGAACGTGTCGGTTCCGTAGCCGAACAGGCCGTTGAGGTTGCCGATCGCCCACCGCGGCGACCAATCGTTGAACGTGCCTGAGACTCTCACGTTCCCTACGATCGTCGGCCCGATCTCGCTCGCCGACTTCAACCCGGTTCCCGAGTAGACGTCGATGAACGCTCCGCCCGTGGCGGCAAGAGAAGTGACCGACGTATTCACGCCCCAGGCGAAGGCCCCACCACCGTTGATGTTTCGCGTGACGCTGTATGTGTACGGCCCCGTACCAGTGGCGATGGACGTGATCGCGAGATGCTCGGATTGGAGAACGCCATTCACGTTCGCCTGCAAGAAAACTCGATGGCCATTGCCAAACGATGCCCGCTCAACCGTGATCGTCGTCGCGACCGCGGTCAACGCCGCGGTGAGCTTCGTCGCCGGCGTGACGAGCAGATGACCGCCGACCGAAGCCATTGCGAGATCCGGCCAAGCGGAGAAGCTAGACGCCCGCGAGAGTTTCACAAGGACGCCACTCGATTCGGCGCGAGCGTCGCGAATTGCGATCACTTCAACCTGGACGTCAACAACGCCCTGATCTGTGACCGTTGCGATAGCGGATACGTCGATCGGGTCAGCGTCGGTTGGCGCGCTCGATCGACGCGCGTACTCGCTGCGCGAACCGGAGCGCACGTCGTATATGACGTACTCGCAGCCCCCAACTGGATCGCCGTACGCCCGGAACAGCACGTCATGAAAGACGCTTGCGACCGAGCTCCCAGCCGGCCGCGAGAACCGAAACGATCTCGGTCCGCCGAGCAGACTATCCCAAACGAGCAGCACTTCCTTCAGCGTGCCCGTCACTGTTCGATGACGAAGCTCGTTCGGCGTGACGGGATTCCACGACGCCCCATGATCGGTCGACGATTCAATCACCGGATAAGCAAGCGCCGTCGCTGAGTCGTACGTAAACGCGCACTCGCGCACGTCGACATCGCTCGTGTCCGGCCACGTCACGACGAGAGAGCAATCGCCCGCACCGTCCTTCCAGCGAAACGACGGAGCGTCGATCCGACCATCAGTCGCCGTCACCGGAATGATTGCGGCGTCGAGGTTGTCGACGAGCGGCGCCGCCAGATCGTTCGCGGCTACCGTCACCCCGCCGAATCCGGCGCGGCCGTCGATGCGCCAGCGTGCGGCACCAAACGACAGCCGCGTGTTCCTGGTGTTGGGGTCAACAGTGACGACGATGTCAACGACGTCAGGAGCTGTTTCGTTTACGTGCGAAGCCGAAAGAAAAACGGAGGACATGGCATCGCCCCTTAGTGCTTCCAGTAGCCGACACGAACCGTTGTGCTAGCAGGCGTGATGCTGCCACCCGAACGGTTCTCGAAGAACACAGTGATCGTGTCCGCCGCCGTAACCGCGGCCCATATCCGCCAATTGCTCGAGCTCGCGAGCGCCGGCGTGAGACCAGGAAACGAGATTTCGTCGCCGACAGAAACGCCGGTGACAGTGACGGCAACAGAGGAGACCGCGCCGGCCGCAACCGCTCCGGGGTTCCATGTCGCCGTTGCTGAGCGATGACCGAGGACCGAGGTTCCGCCGTTGATCTTGAACGCGGTGTGCGCTTCAACGGTGCCCGCCGCGTCGACCGACAGACGGTTTGTGTTCGTCGCGTTCGTGCGGATGAACCAGCCGCCGCCCGCGCGCGTGATGGTTCCAACGCCCGCCTCTGTGTAGAACCACGTCGCGGAGTCGAGCGTTGGTGCCGCGATGCCCGCCTGCCGGAGCGCGCCCGTGTGACTCAGCGTACCCGTGATCGTCGCGCCGTTCTGCAGGATGATTGCCTGGTTGAACGTGTTCGTCGTGTTGAACGTGTTCGTTCCGGCGAACGTGAGATTGCCGGTGAATGTCTGATTGCCAGCAAGCCGCGCGAGCAACGCGGAGTCGCTCAGATCCGTTGACGCGATCGCGGCCGGCGCGAGCGGATCGATCGCGAGCCGCACCTCCAGCCCGGCCTTCGATGCGCCGAGCGGAAGGTTTGCGCGCCAGCGAATCTCGCGACCGCAGTTCTTCGGGATGTCGGCGACGAGAATCGTGACGCCTGCGCCGATCGCCGTCCAGTTGACGGTCTGCGCGACCATCGCCGGATTGCC
>DASVNL010000786.1:0-2579 GCA_036383875.1 Thermoanaerobaculia bacterium | reverse complement strand
GGATCTTCATCGGCCTCGCCGTCGGCGCAGTCGTGAAGCTCGCGATCGGCGCATTGATGCTCATCGAATCCGATCTCTCGATGATGCTGCCGGTGCTGCCGAAAGCGGAGCTCGCGCTCGAAATCGCGCCCGCACTCCTCGCCGTCGGCTACATCCTCGGCTATCGCCAATCCGCGATCATGGTCTCCGGCTCGATGATCTCCGCGATCGTGCTGACGCCGATCATCGCAGCAGTCGGCGCGAACCTCACGACGCCGTTGTTCCCCGAGGCGACGAAGACGATTGCGGAACTCTCGGCGGGACAGATCTGGTCACGCTACGTGCGCTACATCGGCGCGGGCGCAGTCGCGGCCGCGGGCATCGTCGCGGTGATTCGCGCCTTGCCGACGATGTGGAGCTCCTTCGCCGCGGTCGTGAAAGGCGTGCGCAAAGGCGACAACGCCGTCGATGAGCGCAACGTCCCGCGCACCGATCGCGACGTGCCGTCGTGGGTCGTGCTCGTGACTCCTGCGATCGTCGTGATCACGCTCGTCGCGGTGCCGGGCTTGCTCGCGGGCAACATGGCCTTCGCGCCGCGACTCGTCGCCGCACTTGGCGTCGCGATCTTCGGCGTCGCCTTCGTCGTCGTGTCGTCGCGCATCGTCGGACTGATCGGCGTGTCGTCGAATCCGACGTCCGCGATGGCACTGGTCACGCTGCTCGGCGTCTCTGTTACGTTCGTAGCACTTGGCTGGCGCGACCCGTCGGCGCGCGCTGCGATTCTCACCGTCGGCACCGTCGTCTGCATCGCCGCATCGAAAGCCGGCGACATCTCGCAGGATCTGAAAACCGGTTTCCTCCTCGGCGCAACTCCCGCGCGCCAGCAACTCGGACAGTTCATCGGCGCTGCGTTCGCGTGCTGGGCCATCGCCGGCACGGTGCTCTTGCTCGGTCAGCAGTACACGTTCGGATCGCCCGATCTCGCAGCGCCGCAGGCGACGTTGATGAAGACCGTCATCGACGGCGTTCTCTCCGGCTCGATGCCGTGGGGACTCGTCGGCACCGGTGCAGCGCTCACGATCTGCGCGCTGATCGCGGGACTTCCCGGACTCGCCTTCGCCGTCGGCATCTACCTTCCCCTCGGAAGCCTCACGCCGATCTTTCTCGGCGGCATCATCCGCCGGATCGTCGACGCGCGTCGCGGCAACAAGGCCGCGGACAACGACGCGGGCATTCTCGGGGCCTCGGGCATGATCGCCGGCGAGGGTCTCGCCGGCGTTCTCATCGCGGGTATCGTCGCGCTGACGACGAAGTCCGAGGGGTTGAAGGCGACGCTGTCATCGATGCACTTCGCCGCGAAAGACTTCACGCATCTTCACGGCGCCGTCGCGGTGGTGGTGGGAGTGGCGATCGTGGTCGCAGTCTGCGCGATTCTGTATCGCGCGGGCCGCAGCGGCGAATCGTCAGCTCTGCCACCCGCCGCCTAACGCCCGATACAACTGCACCAGCGCGACCAGGCGGTCGCGGCGAATGCGCGCGGAGTTGTTCTGCGCGGTGAACAATTGCTGCATCGCGTCGAGCACTTCGAAGTACGCGGAGAAGCCCGACTCGTATCGCAGGTTCACGAGTCGCACGGCTTCTTCATTCGCACGCAGCGCACGCGCTCGCGCGGTTTCCGCCTCCGCGAGTTTCTCGACCGACACGATCGACGTCGACGCGTCCGCGAGCGCGCGCGTGACGGATTGCTCGTACTGTGCGAGCGCCTCGTCGAACTGCGCGACCGCGACGCGGCGCTGATTGCGCAAACGTCCCGCGTTGAAGATCGGGCCGAGCAAGCCGGCCTGCACGTTCCAGAGCTGCCCTTCGTTGAAGAACTCGGAGAGCTCGGAGCTTTGTCCGCCGAGAACGCTGGTGAGGGAGAGCGTCGGATAGAACGCGGCTTGCGCGACGCCGACGTTCGCGTTCGCCGCGATCAGCGCCTGCTCTGCCGCACGGACGTCCGGACGGCGCAACAGCAGTGCGGATGGGAGTCCGGCCGGAACTGCGGCGGGAAGCGGTTGCTCCTCGAGCGGAGTGCCACGCGCGATCGGACCAGGGACGCGTCCGAGGAGCGTGCTGATTTGCGTTTCGGTCGAGTGGATCTCGCGCTCGAGCAGCGGGATCTGCGCCGCTGCATTCGCGAGCAACGCTTCCGCGCGCGACGTCTCGACGCCTGACGCCGTGCCGCCACGCAGTCGCGTATCGAAGAGATCGAGCGTGTTCTGAAACGCGCCGACGGTTTGCTTCGCGATCGCGAGCTCCGCGTCGAGCTCGCGCAAGTCGAAGTAAGCCGATGCGACTTCGGACGCGAGCGCGAGCTTCACCGCGCGCTGTCCTTCTTCCGACGCGAGGTACTGCGCTCGCGCCGCTTCGTTGAGTCGTCGGATGCGACCCCAGAGATCGACTTCCCAGAACGCGCCGACGTTCGCCGCGATCGCGGCTCCCGTGTCGCCGCTCTGGCGTCCGTATCCGGTGCGCACTTCGTAGTCGACGTCGGGGAATCGCGCGGCGCCAGCGATGCCAAATCGCGCGCGTGCTTGCTCGACGCGCGCGGCTGCGAT
>DASVNL010000785.1:0-15503 GCA_036383875.1 Thermoanaerobaculia bacterium | reverse complement strand
TCCAGCACCTTCCTTGCAATGCATCCATGCGTGCGACAACGCACCAGAAAGGAATCACGCATGGGACGCAAAGCAGACTCGAACGCGACGGGACTTGGCCGTTTGCGAGGTGCAGCGAAAGCGGTGACTCGTTTCTTCACGCGAGGCCGTGCAGCACACGATACGGCTGAGGGACGCGCGCCCGAGGCGCAGCCGCGTGAGGCGGCAGCGGCCACAGCAGCGACGTCGACTCCGCGCGTTACGCGCAGACAAACCGACATTCCGCTCGATGTGTTGAGTCAGACCTACACCCCGCCGCGCACCAGTTCGAAATCGGGCTTCCGCAGCGACGGCGCCGATCACGAGGGCGACCAGGACTTCATCACCAGCTCCTCGGACGAGCGCTGGAATGACGAAGACCGCTACACCAACAAGTCGGGAGACCCGCGCATCGGAACGCATCGGCGCACTTACGAGCCGGGCGAGTCACGCGCGGACTCTCGCGAATAGCAGAAGGAGATCAAGCATGGACCAGAACGAGAACGTAACCCCGGGTGGATTCGGCGCGAGCAGTGGAGGGACGACGGGTTCGATGGGCAGCGGCACGAACACCTTCGGCTCCGGCGCGACCGACGTCGCCAGCAACTTCAACGTCAACAGCGCGAGTGAGACCGGCACCGGCACCTGCGCGACCTGCGGCCAGTCGCTTCGCGGCGGCGGCAGTGGACTCGAGCAGTTCCTCGGACGTCTCGGCATCACCGACGAGATGATCACGAACCTCAAAGGGCAGTTTCAGAACGTCGACATCGACGAGTACCTCAACACCGCCCGCGACTATCTGAAAGATGGATCGACGAAGGCGACGTCGTACGCGAAAGAGAATCCAGGCAAAGTCGCAGCCGGCGTCGCCGCGCTCGCACTCGGCGCGGGACTGATCTTCGCGGCCGTCAATCGCGATCGCGACTAGCATTCGCGCGTGCAACTGCGCTTCGATGCGGAGGGCGACGGTCCACTCGTCGTCCTCCTGCATGGCTTCCCCGAGTCGCGCGTCACGTGGCGACGCATGCTTCCGGCCCTCGCCGCGTCCGGCTTTCGCGCGATCGCGCCGGATCTGCGCGGTTACGGTGATTCACCCAAACCGAAAGGCGTCGAGCCGTATCGCATGACGCATGTCGCCAGCGACGTGGCCGAGCTCATCGAAGCGAACGGCGGCTCGTGCGTACTCGTCGCACACGACTGGGGCGCGGCGACGGCGTGGCTCGTCGCGATGACGCGACCCGAGCTCGTTCGCCAGCTCGTCATCCTCAACGTCCCGCATCCCGCGGCGATCTTTCGCGAGTTGCGCCGCAGCACGAAGCAGAAGCTTCGCCTCCTCTATCAACTGTTCTTCCAACTGCCGGTCCTGCCCGAGCTCTTCATGCGCACGTTCGGCGCGATGCTGCTGCGTCGCGCGGGTCACTTCAGCGAAGAAC
The DNA here is from genome assembly GCA_036383875.1 of Thermoanaerobaculia bacterium. GTDB lineage: Bacteria > Acidobacteriota > Thermoanaerobaculia > Gp7-AA8 > Gp7-AA8 > QHVT01. The sequence continues at coordinate 14,052 of DASVNL010000785.1, read as the reverse complement.
AGCTCGCGGAGTATCGCGCGCAGTGGCGCACGAGCCTCACGCCGATGCTCAACTACTACCGCGCGCTGCGCGTGTCGCGCGGCGAGATGCGCGCGGCGCTGCGACGCATCGAGTTGCCCGTGCTGATTCTCTGGGGCGAACACGAACCGGTCTTTCAGCGGGGCGCGGTCGAAGATCTCGATCAGTGGATCGCGAACGTGCGCGTGCTCGACGTGCCGTGCGCGGGACACTTCCCGCAACACGACGCATTCGAGTTCGTGCGCGACGCGATCCTCACGTTCATCGCGAACGCCACTCGTGCCACTGACTCTCGATCGAGTTGACGAACGTTTTCTGCGGCGACCATCCTAGCTTCGCGCGCGTCGCGTCACTCGCGATCACCTGATCGAGCGCGAGCGCGTCTGCGAATCCGCCGAGCTTCGCGCGTGCGTCCGCGAGCGGCGTGTGTTCGATCGCGACTTCGGGCGAGATCGCGTACGCGCAATCGTTGAGCGTCGCGCGCGTGTCGTCGATCGCGTGCAGCACGCCGGTCGCGCGTCGTTCGACTGCGCGCACGTACGCGTCCGCGAGTTCCTGCAGATCGACCATCGCCCAGCGATTCTCGCCGTCACCGGCGATCGAAATCGGCTGTTGTTGTTCCGCCGTCGCGAACCACGACGCGAAGAGCGACTGCTTGCCGCCGTACACGCATCCGGGTCGCAGCACCGCGCCGCCTGATGCGAGCGCGCTCTCTTCGATCGCGACGCGCCACGTCACCAGGTCGAGCGGATTCACGGGCGATGATTCGTCGGCGCCTTTCGTGTTGCCGAGAATCCAGACGCCCGTCGTGAGGATGAGATGTTTGCCGAGCGAGGTGACGACGTCGATCACGCCTTTATCTGCAGCGGCTTTGTTGTCGCGCGCCTGCGCGGTGTGCACGAACGTGTCGTACTCCGCGATCTGTTCGCGCAACGACGGCAGCGACGCGAGGTCGCCGCTCACCAGCGCGACGCCCGCGTCGCGCAGAAACTTCGCCTCGGATTCGGGACGCGCCAGTGATGCGACGTCGTGTCCCGCGTTGCGCAGCGCGATCGCAACCGCGCCGCCGATATAGCCTGTGCCGCCTGTCATGAAGACTCGCATGACGCGACACAATACAAAAAGGCCGCCTGGATCAGGCGGCCTTTCGAATCATTCGCTGTTCGCGAACCTTTATTTCTTTTTGCCTTCCATCGCGCGGCGGAACGCCAGCGCCATGGCGGACTCGCTCGACGCTTCGTCGTTCCGCTCGTCCATGAACTTCGTGTACTCCTCGCGCTCCGCGGCGGCCTTCGCGGCCTCGTGGCTGAGCGAGATGCGCTTGCGGCTCGGGTCGATGCTCATGATGCGAACCATGAGCTTCTCGCCGGGGTGATGCGCCTGCGACGGCTCGGTGCCCTGCGGCGCCGAGATCTCGGAGTTCGGGATCAGACCGGTCAGACCCGGCTCGAGCTCGACGAAGATGCCGGGCGCGGCGCCGTGATCGACGGTGCCTTCGACGACGCGGCCGATCGAGTAACGCTGCGTCGCGGTCTCCCACGGGTCGTTGATCGCGACCGCGCGGAGGGAGAGCGAGAGGCGCTTCTTCGACGCGTCCACTTCGCGGACCCAGCCCTGCACGTTGGTGCCGATCTGGACTTCCGCGTCGCCCGGCTTGATGCCGTGCGGGAGCTGCGAGACGTGCACGAGACCGTCGACGCCCGGCTCGACTTCGACGAAGTAGCCGAAGTCGGTGGAGCGAACGATGCGGCCCGTGAACTCGGTGCCGGGGACGAAGCGCTCGGCGACGTCATGCCACGGATCCGGCTCCTGGTCTTTCATCGACAGCGAGATACGCTTGCCGTCGTTTTCGATTTTGATGACCTTGACGTGGACTTCCTGGCCGATGGCCACGACTTCCTTCGGGTCGGTCACGCGACGGCGGCTCATCTCCGAAACGTGGAGGAGACCGTCGATGCCGCCGAGGTCGACGAACGCGCCGAACGGCGTGAGCGTCTTGACGCGGCCGGTCAGCTCGGCGCCCGGAACGATGCGTCCGCGCGTTTCGGCGGCGCGATCGGCAGCCGCTTCCTTGAGCAGCGCGGCGCGCGAGACGACGATGCGGCGGCCGTCATCGGACAGCTCGGTCACGCGGAACTCGATCGTCTGATTGACGAACGCGTCCGGGTTCTCGATCTTGCCGAGGGCGATCTGCGACAGCGGGCAGAACGCGCGCAGGCCGCTGATGTTCACTTCGAAGCCGCCCTTGTTGCGGCCCGTGACCTTGCCTTCGACCGGGAGACGGCTCTCGTACGCCTGGCGAAGCTGCTCGAGCGACGCCCGGCCCTTGATCAACTTGCGCGAAACGCGGATTTCCGCTCCCGTTTTGACGACCGTTGCTTCGATCTGGTCGCCGATGTCGAGTCCCTCCAGCTCCCCAGCATCCATGACGGCTTCGGAGGGACCACCGTACGAAATATAGGCATCTTCGCCTGAAATCGACACGATCGTGCCGCGAAGCAGCTCACCTTGCTGCGGGGTTTTGAGGTCCAAATTCTCCATCGCCTCGGCAAAGGACGTAGCCTCGGCGGTATCTCTCGACTGACTCATGGGAGTGTGCGTTACCTTTCAGTGATTGGTTCTCGGTCGTGAGAACGGTTGGGACGCGCATGTTACTCGAAAACGAGTACGGCGTCACGACCGAGAGAACACCGTCAACCATGCCTGTTTGAAAAAAATTCGACCCCTGCCGATGCGTCATTCCACGCGGAATGTCACTCGTGAGATGACCGGATCGCTCGTCTGATACGCGCGCAGGTTGTGACCCTTGTCGAGCGCCTGCAGCCACGCGATCGTCCAGACTCCTTTTGCAGAATGTTTTGCGATCTGGATCGTCCCGACGAACGTGCGCCCATCCGGCGACGGCTCGAACGAGAAGTACGCGCGCTGCCCGCCGATGCCGCCGGGCGGAATCGCCTGCCCGCTCAGGCTGGCGACGCCGCATCCGTCGTCGGAGAGAATCGCCTCGATGCGGATCGTCCCGCCGTCGAGATTCGAGATCACCGGCGGATTCAGAATCAGCGACTGCAGCGTCGGCGGCGCGGAGTCGCAACTCTCGCCGTCGATGTTGAGCTTGATCTGGGCGACGGCCGGATTATCCATCCGGAACGTCGCCATGTTGTTCGCCTTGTCCTGCAGTTGAATCTGCTCGAGGCTCCACAGCCCGCAGTCGAGGCAGCTCGGCGGCGAAACCGGACACTCCCACAACCCGCCCGCTCCAGCACGGCAGCCGAAGCCGAGTCGCGCGGACTTCGACGGGCTGACGAACACGCCACTCACCTGCGCGACGCCGGACTTCTCATCCTCGGCTTCGACGAACACGTTGTTGCGCTCGCCGGCGCGCATCGCCATGCGATCGATGCGGACGTCCTTCAGCTTCGGTCCCGATGAATCGGAGTTCGACGACACGACGCGGAACGACGCGCTCTGCGGCAACGTCCCCTGCGCGGCGTTGAGGTTCACGCTGTTGCTCGCGTTGTCGCTCAACGTCAAATACTTCACCGACCACGTCCCCTCGGCCGCATCCTTCGGAACGACGATCCGCGCGACGTAGCGGCCGTTCCCTTCGGCGCGACACGAGAATCCCTGCAGCGCGCCGCCGGTCGGATTCGCGACGACACCGGACACGCCGCGCACGCCGCTGAGGTTGTCACTCACGAACACGGAGAGCGTCGTCTCTTCGCCGTCGTGCACCTGCGATGGGATGAACTCCGCGGATGTGAGCGTCGGCGGCGTGACGTCGGTGTCGGGATCCTGTTCTTCCTGCGGATCGCGTTTCGGTTCCGGATTCTGATTGCGATCGTTCGCCTGTTGCTGATCGCCGCGTCCCGGCTGTCGCGGTTGCTGTTGCTCGCGCGGCTGCGGTGATGATGTCGCCGGCTTCGCGCGGTTCATGCCGAACGCGTTCGCAATCGGCGCGACCATACGATCGAGCAGCGACTGTTCTTTCGGTTGCTGTGTGGCAGCAGGCGGCGCCGTGCGAAGCAGTTCGTTGTAGCGCTGTTGACGCGCGCTCGATCCGCGCAGGCGGCCCGGCGATCCGTTCTCATCCGGATACGCCTCGATCGTCCCCTCGCTGCCGATCGGCGTCGTGCCGTCGGAGAGCACGCGACGATCGCGATCCCGCGTGTCGTTCAGCTCCGCGGTCTGGCGGAGCTCGGCAGGTTGTCCGTTGAACGAGGCCACGCGAATCCACACCGTCGCGCCGAACACGACGCTGAGCCCGATGAAGAACAGCGGCAGGAACGAGAGGCGTTTCAAGGAACGACTCCTTCCCGCTTTCGGTTCGTATCGGTGATGATCGGGGTGGACATGTCTGCGTCTAGAGCGCGCTGGGCGCGCACCTTCTTCCCACTGCTCTTAATTGTTGCATGCCCGGCCATACGGATTGCCGCACAACAGCCTGAGCTTTCGACGATCTCCGTTCCGATTCGTCTCGACCTCACGTCGCTCTCGCCGGAGATCGAAAAGCGCGTCGAGAAGAACTACGACGGCAAGGCGAAAGAGCGCGGCATCGACATCGAATACAAAGTCGCGCGCGATCCGATCCGCCTGGCCATGATCGGCGGCGGCCTGCACTCGTCGACGACCGTGCGCTACGCGATGCAGGCATGCCGCGGCCGCTTCCCTTGCGTTTCGTGCGGATTCACCGAGGCGCGGCGGGAGGCGCAGATCACGCTGCATACGAAGCTCGACTGGGAACCGGCGTGGCGTCTGCGATCGCAGACCGCGCTGCTGCCCGTGAACTATCCGAAACCGTGCGCAGTGACTTGGTTCGACATCGACATCACGCGACGCTTCGTCGCGCCCGTCGTCGAGAAGCAACTCACCGACGCCGCGAAGATCATCGATCGCAACACGCCCGCCGTGTCGAACATCCGGCCGCAGGCGCAGCAGATCTGGACCGCGCTGCAGACGCCGTTCGAGCTCGCGCCGCGTACGTGGCTGGTCATGGATCCTGTGGATGTCGCGCTGACGCCGGTGAAGGGATCGAATCAGATCGCGACGAGCACGCTGTCGCTGCGCACGCAGACGCGCGTCGTGGTCGGAGACAAACCCGCGACGACCCACAAGCCGCTGCCGAACCTGCGCGTCGTCGCCGAGCCGAAGTCGAGCGGCGTGCGCGTGCCGTTCGATCTCGAGCTGCCGTACGAGGAAGCATCGCGACTCGCATCGCGCGACTACGCGAACAAGACCTATCGCGTGAACGGCAAAGACCTGAAGCTCGAGTCGCTGCGCTTCGGTCCGTCGTTCAACGGCCGCATCTCGATCGAGGCGATGATCGACTATCGCGGCGGCGTGCTGCGCAACTATCGCGGCCTCATTTTTCTCGAAGGCACGCCGCGCTTCGATCCCGCGACCGCGACGATCATCGTCCCCGATCTCGACTACTCGCTCGATCCGAAGAAACGTCGCGGGTTCTTCTCGCGCATCGCGGAGAAGGCCGCGCACATCTCGATCCGCCAGCGGCTTCGCGAGAGTGCGCGCTTCCCGATCGGCGCGAATCTCGCGGAAATGCGCGCCGAGATCACGCGCGCGCTGACGCGCCAGCTCGCTCCCGGCGCGATGCTCCGCGGACGCGCGGATGCCATCGAGCCGGTGAGCGTGACTCCGTTGGCGAAGGTGATTTCGGTGAAGGTGATCGCGACGGGCGCGGCGGAAGTGACGCTGAAGCAGTGACTATTGCGGAGTGAAGATCTCTTCGATTTTCGCCTCGAAGACTTTCGCGATCGCGAACGCGAGCGGCAACGACGGATCGTACTTGCCGGTCTCGATCGCGTTCACGGTCTGTCGCGAGACGCCGAGGCGATCGGCGAGATCGGCTTGCGACCAGCGGCGCTCCGCGCGAAGAACACGCAGCCGGTTCATCATGCCTCCTCATCTCCGCCGTAGTGACGCATGCCGTACCACTGCGCCAGCGCCCACGTGAGGATCATCACCAGCGACGAGTCATTGATGTCGAGCTTCGGTGCGCCGAGCCGTTCGCACAAGCGATAGCCCATCATCGCGACGGTGCCGACGCCGAACGCCAGCGCCAGCGCGTTCAGATGAATCTTGCGCAGCAGCTCGTCCGCGTTGCGCAGGAAGTGGATGTACGCGCGCATCGCGCCGAGCATCAGCACGATCGAGAGAATCGTGAGCGCCCAGCCGCCGGCGGGCGGGATCCACTTCCCGTCGATGAGGATCGTCGCCGCGACGAACGACAGCATCGCGCCGATCATCCAGACGGAGAACGTCCGGTAGTTGTGTGAGTCACGCGGGGTGAAAAGTGCAGAGTAAGTCGCAGCCATGCTTGCCTCCTTGTGTCAATGTTGCTTGACACAAGGTAGGCTCGTCGCGACAACTTGTCAAGCGTGCTTTACATGCCGATGATGTGCGAGAAGAACGCGTCGCTGGCGACGGGACGGCCGAGGAAGCGCTCGACGAGGGCGCGGGCCGGCTCTTCGCTGCCGCGGCTGAGGATCTCCTGGCGGAAGCGGCGGCCCGTTTCGCCGTTCATCACGTCGGTGCCGAACGCAGTCACGAGATCGAGCGCGATCACCTTCGCCCACATGTAGCCGTAGTAGCCCGCGGCGTACCCGGACGCGATGTGCTCGAACGTCCCGGGGAACTGCGTGCCCGGCTCGTAGCCCATCGGCGTCTGACTCTCCATCCGCGCCCACAACTCCATCGACGGCTCGGGGTGCTCGGATGAGAGCGCCATATCAAAGGATGCGTAGAGCCACTGCCGGCCGTAGTCGATCCCCGCGCCGAACTTCTTCGCCGCGTTGATCCGCTCGACGAGCGACTCGTCGATGCGCGGACAGGCGCTGCAGTGATTGCGCAGGAGGTCGAGTGATTCCATGCGACTCGCCCACTCCTCGTACATCTGCGACGGCGCCTCGACGAAGTCGCGCTGCACGCTCGTTCCCGAATGCGCAACGTAGTGCGTTTCGGAGAGCACACCGTGCAACACGTGCCCGAACTCGTGCAGCAGCGTCTCCACCTCGTCGTGCGTCAGTCCCTGACGATTGAAGTTCGCGACCAGCACGCTGATCGGACGGCGTCCGCAACGACGGCTGCCGCCGCGCACGGGCCACGCAGCCGCGTGCTTGTACTTGCCGTCGCGCGGATAGAGATCGGCGTAGATCCCGCCGACGAACGCGTTCGTCGCGGCGTCGAAGACGTCGTAATAGAGAACATCCTCGTGCCACACCGGCACGTCCGCGCGCTCGAAGCGCAGGCCGTACAAACGCGCGGTGACGTCGATGACCCAGGCCATCGTCGGCGCGCAGGGGAAGTACTTGCGCATCTCTTCCTGATCGACGGCGTAGCGGCGCTCGCGCAGTCGCTCGCGATAGAACGAGACGTCCCAGCGATGAATGCGTACGTCGCTGACCGGAACGCCGAGGAGCTCGGCTTTCAACTCGGCGAGCGAGCGGAGGTCGCGCAGTTCGGCTTCGGTGACGACGCGCTGCACGTCGTCGAGGAAACGCTGCACCGTCTCAGGATTCTCGACCATGCGCCGCTTGGTCACGTAATGCGCGAAGCTCCGCTCGCCGTACAGATCGGCGGTCTCTTTGCGCAGCGCGACGATCTCGTCGAGCACGTCGAGATTGCGCGGCGTGCCGCGCTGCGTGTTCGCAATCCAGTAGCGCTTGCGCGCCTCTTCGTTCTGCGCGTTCATCAGGAACGGCACGTAGTCGGGATAGTCGAATCCGACGACGACGTTGCCATGTTCGTCGCGCGGCATGCGGTCGAGCCACGGCTGCGGCATGCCCGCGCATTCGTCCGGCGTGAAGGTGATGCGCGTGTCGTTCTCACGCATGTTCTTCGCGAACTCCTGACCGAGCTCGGTGAGGCGGTCGGAGATTTCCTTGAAGCGACGGCGCTTGTCCGGCGGCAGCGTGACGCCGCTGTCTTCGAATGCCTCGATTAGATGTTTGCGCAGCTCGCGCCCTGCGACCGTCGCGGGGACGACGCGCTGCACGCGCTCATAGAACGCTTCGTTTTGAAAGACGTCGGTGAGAAAGCTCGACTCTTTGACGAGCGCGAGGTCACACGCATCGCGCACGTCTTTGTCGGGATGCACGCTATTGAGGAGCGAGATTGGTCCGAAGACTTCTTCCATCGCGACGGACGCGTCGTCCCACACATCGAGCACGCGCTCGGCGCTGACGTCATCCGTCGGAAGGGACTCAATGCGCTGCAGCAATTCCTGCGCGCGAGCCAGTGCCTGGTCGGAAAATCGCGCGACGTCGTCTGCGCTGAAAATCGGAATTTGTGTGCGCTGTGCGACGCCGTGTGCACCCTGGCCCCGCACTACCGTCTCTGTCGTCATCGGGCGCGCCATTCTATGCGAAAGGTGCTGCGAAACTTCGAGACAGCAAGGCGCGTACACAATCCGTATGCGCGCGATTGCCACCACCCTGCTCCTGCTTTGTCTGCTGCCTTCGTCATCCGCATTCGCCGCCACCGCGGCCGAGCACGCCGCGGCCGGAAACGCCGCGCTCGATCGTAATGACTCGGAGAAGGCCGCGCAGTCGTTCGAGAAAGCGGTCGCGCTCGAACCGAAGAACGCCAAATACCACTTCCTCCTCGGCTCGGCCTACGGCGACATGGCTCGCAAGGCGAACGTCTTCAGTCAGGCCTCGCTCGCAAAGAAAACGAAAGCGGAGTTCGAACGCGCCGTCGAGCTCGATCCGAATTACACGGACGCGCGATTCGCGCTGATTCAGTATTACCTGATCGCACCGGGCTTCATGGGCGGCGGCGACGACAAAGCGCTCCTTCAAGCCGCGGAGATCAAGAAGCGTGATGCGCTCGATGGTCATCGCGCGTACGCACGGATCTACTCGCATCAGAAGAAGCAGGACCTGGTGCGCAAGGAGATGGTCGAGGCGGTGCGCGAACAACCGAACAGTGCGCGCGCGCATTTCTATCTCGGCAATGTCTATATGACCGAGGAGAATTGGGCGGCGGCGCAGCACGAATATGAGTACGCGCAGAAACTCGACGCCGCGTTCATGCCCGTGCACTTCCGATTTGGCCAGCTCGCAGTGAAGTCGGGAAAGGATTACGCCCGCGGTGAAGAATCGCTCCGCAAATACCTCGGCCACAAGCCCGTGCAAAACGATCCGCCCCACGCCGCGACGTGGTACTGGCTCGGCCAATTGCAGGAAAAGCAGGGGAAGAAGTCGGATGCGAAGACGAGCTACGCGAACGCGCTGAAACTCGCGCCCGGCGACAAAGACGTCACTGCTGCACTGAAGCGCGTGTCGTAGCCGGCGCGTCGTTCGCGCTCACGAGAATCGGGTACGGATTCACCGCCTGCCCCTTCCACCATTCTTTCGTCGGTGGAAGAACCTCGATCGAGAAGTGCAAGTGCGGCGTGTTGCCCGCGTTGCCTGTCGTCCCGACATACCCAAGCACGGTCCCCTGCGTCACGAACTGCCCCTCGGCGATCCGATCGTCATAGCGCTCGAGATGCGCGTAGTAATACACGCGCTCCTCGTTGACGTCGTACTGATAAATCGTCAGACCGCCTGCTCCGCTCGTGAAGAACTTGCGGATCGTCCCGTCGACTGCGGCGATCACCGGCGTGCCTTGCGGCGCGAGGATGTCGATTGCGTTGTGCGTCCGTCCGCCCGATCGCGCCTGCGTGTACGTGTCGACGAGATCGCTCTCGACGATCCCGGCGACCGGGATCACGATCGGCCCGGTCATCACTTCGATGTGGCGCACACCATCCTGCGTCGTGATCGGAGTGATCGGCGGCGCAGGCGCGAGACTGCGTGCATTCGTCCCGACGGGTGACGGCTTCGCCATCCCCGCCGCGCGCAGACGATCCTTCGTCATCGCCGGCCAGGCGAGCAAAACGATCAGGGCCGCACCGGCGAGCCAGCCGGCCACAAGCGTTCGGAATGTCCGCATGTCCGCGATAATGAAGGAACTGTGCCGGAACTTCCCGACGTGACCGTCTACATCGAGGCACTCGAGTCACGCGTGCTCAGCCATACGCTCGAGAAGTTGCGTCTTTCCAGTCCTTTCGTGCTCCGCACCGTCGAGCCCGCTCCGGCCGACGTCGCCGGAAAAAAAGTGCTCGCCCTCCGCCGCCTCGGCAAGCGAATCGTCTTCGAGCTCGAAGACGATCTGTTCATCGTGATCCACCTGATGATCGCGGGCCGCTTCAAATGGCTCGCCCAGGGCGCGAAAGTCCCGGGCAAAGTCGGACTGGCCGCATTCGACTTCGACAACGGCACGCTCGTCCTCACTGAAGCCGGCTCGAAGCGTCGCGCGTCGATTCACATCGTGCGCGGCGAAGCTGCGTTGCGCGATCACGATCGCGGCGGACTCGAACCACTCACGATGTCGCTCGAAGAGTTCAAGACCGCGATGCGCCGCGAGCGGCACACGCTGAAACGCACGCTCACCGATCCCGAAACGTTCAGCGGAATCGGCAACGCCTACTCGGACGAGATCCTTCATCGCGCGCGACTCTCGCCTGTGCAGATGTCGACGAACCTCGACGACGCCGAGCTCGAACGCCTCTGGCGCGCGACGATCGACGTCCTCAATGAATGGATCATCCGCCTGCGCACCGAAGCCGCCGGCAAGTTCCCCGAGAAGGTCACGGCGTTCCGCAAGGAGATGGCCGTCCACGGCCGCTACAACCTCCCCTGCCCCGACTGCGGCACGCCCGTCCAACACATCGTCTACGCCGAAAACGAGACGAACTACTGCGCGCGCTGCCAGACCGGCGGCAAGCTCCTCGCGGATCGCGCGCTCTCGCGACTTCTCAATGTCGACTGGCCGAAAAGCATCGATGAGTTGTAGAACCGGTTGGCAGTTGGCAGTTGGCGGTTGGCGGGGGATGAGGCTGTACCGATCGCGTTTCGTTCTCCCGCCAACTGCCAACCGCCAACCGCCAACTTCTAACGTTGCCCCAAACCCATCGTCTATGGCTTCAGAACGATGCTTCAGGCAGCCATGACCATCCCGGTCGCGCACATCCCCCAGTCGATGGACGACCGGCAACTCGCACTGGCGTGCGCCACCGGCGACACGCGCGCCTTCGAAACGCTCTACCGCCGCTTCGGCGACCGGATGAAATCGATCGCCCGCAATCACCTCGGCGGCAACATCTCGGACGCCGAGGATGTCGTGCAGGAGACCTTTCTCAAACTGCACCGTGCGGCCTCGACCTACACCGGCGAGGCGTCGTTCTCGACCTGGATGTATCGCATCCTCGTGAACACCTGCTACGACCACCTTCGCCGGCGCCGGCGCCGCGTCGAAGAGTCGCCCATCGACGAAACCTTCGACCGCAGCGCACCCGCGGTCGACGACATGAAACGCATCGCACTGCGACGCCTCCTCGACGAACTGCCCGAGCAGCGTCGCAGCGTCTTCGTGCTCTTCGAGATCGAAGGCCTGAGCCATGCCGAGATCGGCGAGATCCTCGGCATCAGCGAAGGCAACTCGAAATGGATCCTCTTCGCAACGAAAAAAGACCTTCAACAGAAGTGGAAGAACGCCACATCATGACCATCACCTGTACGCAACTCGACGACCTCCTCTTCGATGCCTCGCCTCTCGCCATGGAGACGGCGGCGCGGCACGCGGCGGAGTGTCCGGCCTGCGCGGAGAAACTCGCCGCGTGGAACGAGCTCACCGACACCGCAGACTCGATGAAAGGCGCATGGGAGAGCGATCTCCTCTGGCCTCGCATCGAGCGCGCGCTGCGGAAAGAAACGCGGCGGACCCCGTCGCGAAGGCTCTGGCAGATCGCGGCCGCGGTCTTCCTCACCGTCGCGATGGGCAGCACGCTTTTCTACGCGCTCCGCGTGCAGACGCGCGAGGCGGCGTTCGATCAGGACATCCTGCGCGTGTCCGCGCTCGATGAAGTGGAACAAGCGGAACGCGCGCACGTCCGCGCGATCGCGAAGCTGGAGCGGCTCGCCGACGCCAGGCTCGAAGACGCCGACTCGCCGCTGATGGTCTCGTACAAAGAAAAACTGATGCTCCTCGATGACGCCATCGCGGAGTGCCAGACCAACATCGACAGCAACCGACAGAACGCACACCTCCGCGAGCAACTGCTGAGCATGTACTCGGAAAAACAGCGGACGCTCCAGGACGTGCTGCGGGAGGATGACCATGTCTCGAATCAATAGCGCGCGGGTTCTGCTCGCGCTCCTGCTCATTACATTCATCGCTGCGCCGCTCTTCGCCGAAGACGACGACAGCCGCTTCGAGCTGAAGTTCGGCAAGGACGTCCCGCTGCGCGGCGGACGCGTCTCCATCGACCACGCCTTCGGCGATCTCGATCTCCGCACGCACAACAGCTCCGACGTCCAGGTGCGCGCCACGATCCGCTCGTCCGATGAAGAGATCGGCAAGCAGATCCACATCACCGCGATTCAGGAAGGAACCGGCGTGAGCATCCGCACGCACATCCCCGAAGTGCGGAATCGGCGCGGACGTCTCTCGTACTCGGTCGACATGACTGTGACCGTCCCGGTCAACGCCGCGGTCGTCGCGAAGAATCGTTTCGGCAACACCGACGCACGCGGACTCGCAGCGACGGTCATCGAAAACAAGCAGGGCGCGATCCTGCTGCAACACGGACGCGGATCGCAGACGCTGAGCAACAGCTTCGGCGCGATCGAAGTCACGGAGAATCGCGGCGACGTCGTGCTCACGAACAGCAACGGCTCGGTGACCGTGCGCAAGATCGAAGGCGCGCTCGACGTCACGAATCGCTTCGGCTCGATCAACGTCAGCGACGTGCGCGGCAACGCGACGCTCAACAACAGCAACGGTCAGATCGACGTCGTTGACGTCGGCGGGATGCTCAAGGTGACGAACGGCTTCGGCGGCATTCGCGTGTCGAGCGTCGGCGCGTCGGCGAGCATCTCGACGACGAACGCGCGCGTCGAGCTCGTGAACGTGAACGGCAACGCCACGGTCGAGAACTCGTTCGGCAGCGTCAACGCGAGTGGGATCAAAGGGAACCTGCAGATCGAAGGCTCGAACTCGACGGTCGACGCGGATGACGTGACGGGATCGGTGCGCGTCGACACGGGCTTCGGCGGCGTGAATCTGAAGAACATCGGCAAAGGCGCCGACGTGAAAAGCAGCAACGGCAACATAAAAGTCTCCGACCTCGGCGGCTCGTTCTCCGCCGACGCGCGCTTCGGCTCCGTCCGCGCGGATCGCGTGCGCGGCACGGCGACAGTCGAGAGCTCGAACGGCAGCGTGACGCTGAACGAAATCGCATCGGGCGCGAAGGTCCGCGCGAGTTTCGGCTCGGTGTTCATCGCGAACGTCGGACTCGGCACCGTCGACGTCTCGAACTCTAACGGCGCGATCTCCGTCAGCGGTGTGCGCGACTGCCGCATGATCTCGCTGAAAACGAACTTCAGCCCGATCAAGCTCGCCCTCGCAGACGGCGGCTACACGGTCAGCGCGCGCACGACGTTCGGCCAGGTCAAGAGCGACTTCCCCATCACGACGACGAGCATCTCCGAGGGATCACTGAACGGTACGATTGGCCGCGGCGGCTGCAAGGTCGACCTCACCAACTCGAATGGCAACATCACGATCGAGAAGGAGCGATGATCAGAACGTCCGGCGATAAGTGAAAATGAACGCCCGCGCGACGCAGTTCCGAATCGGCGGCGAAAACTTGGCGGACTGAATCTCCTTCGCCGCCAAAAACGCCAACGCCTCGTCGCCCGTCCCGTTGGAGATGACCTTCGTCGACGTGACCTTCCCGCTCACGTTCACATTCGCCTCAACCACCACCACCCCATGCGCCCCGCTATCCGAAAAGCGGGGCGTCGGCGTTTCCACGAACGCAAAGTCCGAGTCGACGGGACAGCCTTTCTTTTTCGACAGTTTCCTCGCAGCTTGGGGCTGCGCCACGAACCGACTCGCCACCCACCCCTCCTGCCCATCCGCCAGCCGCACCTTCGTCCACGAATCGCCTTCGCTCAACACGTCGAGGGACGT
>DASVNL010000784.1:0-3739 GCA_036383875.1 Thermoanaerobaculia bacterium | reverse complement strand
TTGCACTGTGATTGAGCCGCCTGGGAAAGGGAGAGAAGGAGAACGAGAACCGCTGTCACACGCCCGCGCATTGACGACGATTCTAAACGAGACCCCGAGGAGCGGCAGGCGCAGGCCCGCCGCTCGTCACGAAGTTCAATTCGGCGCTTTGTTCAACTTCGCGAGTCGCGGATCGCGCAACAGCGCGATCTTGCGCTCGGCGCGTTTGAATTGATTGGCCAGCGCGGTTGCGGCGAGGCGTCGCACTTCGGGTGCGAACACCTGGATGTTCTTCTCGATCCCCCGCTTCAAAAACGCGGTCGCCGCCTTGCGATCATTGATCGGCAACGCCTCCGCCATCTTCACGAGCGATCCGCCAAGGATGCCGTGTTTCATGTCGTCCGGATCGATGTCGTATTGCCGCAACGTCCGCGTCGCAAACAAATCCCCCAGTCCCTCGGCCGCCGAATCGTTGAGCAGCAGCGACGCGATCGTGTCGTCGAGCGCACCCGGCCCGTTCTGCATCGCGAGCAGTTGCGCCGCCGCGCGTCCGAGCGCGACCTGCGACGGCCACGATCCGAACACCTGCGGCGTCGCGAGCTCTTCAATCAACACGGGGTTGTAGCGCAACGCGACGAGATCCCAGTACCAGCGGCACCACACGCGACTCGCCTGTTGGATCCACTTCACGATGTTCCGGTAGAACGCGTAGATCTTCAACAGTTGAGGTCCGGGGACGAACGACGAGCCGCTGCCCGTGCCGAGGCCTGTGCGGCCGCCGGCGGACTGCGTGCCGTCGAGGTTGATGTTCACGTAGTGATGCCACGTCGAATCGCAGACGATGCGGCCGGGCCGCGTCGTGCCGCTGTACGGCTGCGCGAGACGACCGTCGTACGCGCTGATCACCGGAAACATGCGCGGCGTCACGGGCGGCTTCCATCCGCCGTTGTACACGGAGCGGCCACCTGAAACTGCGTACGCGACGACGACCGCCTTCGATCGCTGCGACGAATTGCTGACCAGCGGCTGATGCTCGACGAAGTTCTGGCCGCGTATGTTGTATTGACCGGCGAGCATCGCGGTCGGCGTTTCGCTGCAAACGCTCTCGTGCGGATGATCGGGAAGGCAGTCGATGTCTTGCGTGAAATCGGCAGCGGTGGTGCGCGTCGCGATCGCGCCCGGCAGCATGAGCAGCGGATGCACGGTCGCTTCCCACGCGTTACCCGCGCCGGCGTCGAGATCGGTCACGGAGTAGTTTGGATAGATGCGTTGCGGGATGTCGTCCGACTGATCCGCGAACTCGTACGGATTGCCGGCACCGAGACCGGGATCGACGACGGTGTCGATGCGATTCACGGCGGTTGCGGAGTTCAGCTCGAGCCCCATCGGGATCGAGCTCCAGTCGCGCATGTGGCGCACACGCGGCAGATCGCCGCACAGGCCGAAGCCGAGCGTGAGGTGATCGCCCGTCGCGAAGAGGCCGCCGCCGGCGTTCATGAATGCGGCGATGATCCCGACTTCGGTGTCGGAGAGCAGGGCCGGGTTCTGATCGAATCCGAACAGCCAGATCTGATCGTAGTTCGTCGTCGTGATCGTCGAGTCGAACGTGAAGCCCGTGCGAACCGTGTACGTGTCGGTGCCGATCGTGACCGTTGTGCCGGACACACCGTAGCGATCCGCGAGCGTGAGGATCGGTTTCGGACTCACGCCGATGGAGATGGCTTCGAGAAAACGCGTGAGCCCGAAGCCGTTCAGCGGGTCGTAGTTGAGGCCGTCGACGACGATGAGGATGCGCTCGCGGCAGGGGCCGCCGAGGAGCTCCCAGTCGGCGATGTAGCGCGTGATGGAGTCGGCGAGGTTGAGGTCGGGCATGTCGTTCTCCTTTTTCGGAGTAGTGCAGACATGCGTCGCAGCGTTTCAGAGATTGGCGAGTCGTAACGCCTTTCGCACGTACGACGGATGCGGCAGCGCGTCGAGGTCGGACAGCGCGATCCATTCGTAGCCGCGCGGTGCGCGCGGGAGCGTCGCGCGATACACCGCGAACTCGATCCTGCGATTCGTGACCGTGTGCTTCACGACGCCGAGGAGCTCGCCCGATGCGTCGAGTGCTTCGCCGCCGAGGAGGGAGGTGTTGCCGTGAGGGAGGTGATACATCCCGGTCATGAGATCACCCGTCTCGCGTCGCATCAGCACGCGACCTTTGCGGTCGAGGATGATGAACAGCGGGATGTTCAGCTCGCGCGTGACCTTCTTCGGCTTCGGGCGCGGGAACTCGTCGACGCGGCCGGTGTTCGCGGCGATGCAGTCCGGCCGCGCGGGGCACAGCAGGCATGCGGGATTGCGCGGTGTGCAGAGCAGCGCGCCGAGCTCCATCAATCCTTGATTCAGTGCGCGCGGCGACGTCGCGGTGTCGACGAGTGCTTGGGCGATCGGCCAGGCGTCGTCGTCGGTCGCGAAGATGCGCGACACCACGCGTGCGACGTTCCCGTCGACGATCGGCGCGCGTCGTTCGAATGCGATCGATGCGATTGCGCCTGCGGTGTAGCGGCCGATGCCGGGGATTGCGAGCAACGCTTCGACCGTCGACGGAACCACGCCGTCGAACTGCGAGACGACGACGCGTGCGCCGTCGCGGAGCATCCGTGCGCGTCGGTAATAGCCGAGTCCCGACCACGCGGAGGTCACTTCGTCATCGCTTGCGGCGGCGAGTGCGTGCACGGTCGGAAAGCGTTCGAGGAAGCGTGCGAAGTACGGCAGGACGACGTCGACGCGCGTCTGCTGCAGCATGATTTCGGAGAGCCACACGCGATACGGGTCGTAACCGTCGCGCCAGGGGAGAGGCCGTTGGTGACGTGCGAACCACGTCTCGATGCGCCGCGCGACGCGGTGGGGGTGCGTCTTTTGCAACCGGGCGGGTATTGTATTCTTCAGCGCGCGAGGGCCACGCGAAATGAGTGAGCAGTCTTCGGGACGCGATCCCGATACCGAACAGGGTAAATACGTTTACTGCATCATCAAAACCGAGTCCCCTCAGGACTTTGGCACCGTCGGCATCGGCGGTCGCGGCGATCGTGTCTACACCGTTCACTTCCGCGAGTTCGGCGCCGTCGTGTCGAACTGCCCGCTGATCGTCTTCGATCCCACTCGTGAAAACGCGCTGGCCCACGAGCACGTGAACGAGCTGGTGATGAAGGACTTTACCGTGCTGCCGATGAGTTTCGGCACCGTCTTCCGCACCGAGAACGACATCAAAGAGTTCCTCAAAGGGACGTACGAGGCGCTCAGCGACGTGCTGCAGAAGATGGAAGGGAAGATCGAGTTCGGTCTCAAAGTGAACTGGGACAAAGACCAGGTCATCAAGGAGATCGAGACCGAGAACGAAGAGATCCGCCGGCTGAAGGAAGAAATTCAGTCGAACACGTCGACATCGACGTACTTCTCGCGCATGCAGCTCGGCCGCGTCGTCGAGTCGGCGTTGCAGGCCAAAGCGGATGCCTACGTCACCGAGATCTACGAGGCTCTGCGCGACGCCGCGATCGCATCACGATCGAACAAACCGATCGGCGACAAGATGATCATGAACGCCGCGTTCCTCGTCGAGCGCGACAAGACCAAGGCATTCGACGATCAGATCTCCGACATCGCGAAAAAGTACGAGAACAAGCTCTCGTTCCTCTACACCGGCCCCTGGCCTCCGTACAACTTCGTGAATATTCGCCTCAAGCTCGAGCGCGCGGACAGGTAGTCGAATGGCCTTCAT
>DASVNL010000783.1:0-1910 GCA_036383875.1 Thermoanaerobaculia bacterium | reverse complement strand
ATCGCGATTTGCATTTCGTGCAAACCCGCGCCCAGGCCAGTCACGAAATCCGCTGCCGCGGCCGGACCGAGCGTGCGCGCCACGGTCGTGACCGTGCGCACGAACGTCAATCCGCCGAACCGAACCATCACGCAGACCATCGCCATCGCGGGCGATCGCGCGCGCGACACGAGCGAGCACGATGTGTGGCGGCTGTACGACGTGAAGAAGCAGACCGTCACGTTCGTCGACGACATCGAGAAGACCATTCGCACCGAGTCGTTCGCGGAGCTCACCAAACGCCGCAGCGCGACGATGGCTGGTTCGGTTGCGGCGTTTCATCCGCGTCCGAAACTCACGCGCGGCGGCGCGAAGAAAACGATGCAGGGAGTCGACGCGGAGCAGTGGGTCATCAGCGCGGGGACGTACAAGCGCGAGTTGTGGATCGGCGAGCATCCCGCGAGTCCGCGCGACCTCTTCGCGATGATGCAGGCCAGCGAGCGCATCTCGTCGCCGCTCGCCCCGGTGATGCGCGACGTCGACGCGGCGCTCGTCGCGGCGAAGGGATTCCCGCTCATCGATCGCAGCGAGCTGCCGGTCGGCCAGGCGCCGGTCATCGTCGACCGCACGGTCGTGAGCATCGTGCAGAAGGACGTGCCGGAGTCGCTGGTCACGCTGCCGCGCGACTATCGCGACGTCACGCCGAAGAAACCGCAGTAGTGTCATCCCGAGCGAAGTCGAGGGACCGCCTGAATTCGAAGCCGTGCAGCCGCAGGGGATCCCTCGACTTCGCTCGGGATGACACGGAGCTACTGCACGATGCGCGAGTCGCCGACGCGCTTTGTCGCGCCGTGGCTGTCGAACCACTCGAGCAGCGGGATCGCGACTTTGCGCGAGATCCCGAAGAGCTCCTTGAACGCGCCGACGTCGATGGTTTGTCCCTTCTTCGCCGCGAGCGTTTCGTGCGCGCGCTCCAGCACGTCGCGGTGCAGGTAAACGCCTTCGGCCATCCGCACGAGCGTCCCCTGTTTCACGAGGTACGCGATCACGCCTTCGATCACTCTGGGCCGCTGCGTGATCGTCTTGATCAACTCCGACACGGCGGGCGTTTGTAATCCAGCATCGGCGAATCGCAACTCGATCGCACGTGCGAGCTCGCCTTCCGTACCGCCGAGTGTTTTCGAACGGCCGGGGATGTCGAGCGCGTCGCCTTGCACCGTCGCGATTTTCTCCGCCGCGAGGTGATGCAGAAGGAAGTTCACCGGCGCGCCGCTCGGAATCAGCTTCTGCACGAACTCGCTCTTCGGGACGTTGAGCGCCATCTTGTTGTCTTTGAAGTAGCGATCGAGCAGTTCCATCGAGCGCCGGCGGAAATCTCCGAGCACGTCCGCGTGAAGAAACGTGGTGCCTGTGAGGATCACGTTCGGCACCGACTTTAGTTCTTTCGTCAGCGTCTTCACCGTGATGCCGGTGCGCGCCTGCAACTCGTCGATCGTCACGCCGCGCAGACCTTGCAGCTTCGCGATCAGCTCGACGCGCTCTTGCAGCGTTCCCGATGCGAGCGTTTCGAGAATCTCCGCGCGCGTGCCGCGGCTCAGTTTCGTGAGATGCGCGTCGAGGATTACGCCGCCACCGATCGTCGTCGCGGGCGAGTAGCGGCGGATGACGAAGCGATCGCCTGCGACTGCAACGACGGGCGCTTCGAGTCGCACTTGTGCGAACGCGCTCTGGCCGCCGCGTAGCTCGCCTTCGGTGTCGTCGACGAATCGGACGGTGCCGAGGAGCTCGGAGGAGAGATGGTGGAACCGGATGCGGATCTGTTCTTTGAGTGATTTCGCATCCGGCAGAAGTTCGAGCTTCACCGTGATCACCTGCGATGGACGCAGCGTCGCGGCGTGCAGCACTTGCTGTCCGCGATGCAGTTCGTCGAG
>DASVNL010000782.1:0-1877 GCA_036383875.1 Thermoanaerobaculia bacterium | reverse complement strand
TGCGTTGATTCTCGTGTGGTGGGTGTGGGTTTGGGCGCTGCCGTATCTCACGCTGCTCGCGTTCTTGCCGAAGTCGACGCGCGTGATCCTGCAGTGTCACAACATCGGCGACAAGGAACCGGCGGCGTGGAAACGCTGGCTGACGAATCGTGTGCTGCGTCGCGGCGACGTGCTCGTCGTGCATGCGAAGACCGAGGCGGACGATGCGCGACGGCGAACGCCGCGCCGCATCGTCGAGACGTTTCTGCCCGTGCACGAGCTTGGCGGTGCGATTCCGACTCGCGACGACGCGCGCAAGCAGCTCGGCCTGCGCGGCAACGTCGCGTTGTTCTTCGGACACGTCCGGCCGTTCAAAGGACTCGACATCGCTTTGCGCGCGTGGCGCTTATTGAAGCGCGACGTGACGCTCATCGTCGCGGGGGAGGCGTGGTGGAAGGGGGAGGAGGAGTATCGCGCGCTGGCGAAAGGGCTCGACACCGTGCGCCTCGACTTCCGATTCATCCCGGACTCCGAGATCGCGACGTACTTTGCCGCGTGTGACGTCGTGCTCGCGCCGTATCGCATCGAAGCACAGAGCGGCGTCGCGCTGACGGCGTTCCATTTCGCGCGTCCCGTGATCGCGACGACCGTCGGCGGGCTGCCCGAGATCATCGACGAAGGCGCGAACGGGATGCTCGTGCCGCCCGAAAATCCCGAAGCACTGGCTGCCGCGATCGATGCGTTTTTTGCGCGGGACGATCGTGCGAGCATGGAGCGACACGCCGCCGCCGCGGCCCGTAAGTACTCGTGGACGGAATACGGACGCCTCTTCAGAGACTTGGTGAACGCGCGATGAAATTCTCCCCGAGCCGGATCAAGGTCGGCCTCGAGCTGACGTCGAAGTGCAACCTGCGGTGCGGCATGTGCCCGCTGCCGGTGCTGCGGCGTCCGTACGAAGACATGGAATGGTCGCTGGTCGAGAAGGCCGAGCGCGAGATTCATGGCAACGGGCTGAAGCTCAAGTGGCTGCACGAGATGGGCGAGCCGCTGCTGTACTCGCGCATCGACGATGCGATCCGGCTGTTCCCCGAGGCGAGTTTGTCGACGAATGGACTCGTGCTGACGCCGGAGATCGGAGCGAAGCTGCTCGCGACGCCGCTGAAGCGCATCCGCATCTGCGTCGACTCGATCGATCCGAAGGTTTACCCGCAGCTCCGCACCGGCGGCGACTTCGACAAGCTCGTCGACCTCACGCAGAAATTCTTGAAGCAGGCCAAAGGCGCGCCGCTGCGCATCGAGATTCAGAAGATGCGCTCGCGTCTCACGCTCAACGAGACCGTCGACGATTTCAAGAAGCTCTTCGACCTGAAGTCGTACCGCAACGCGCGCGTGATCGAGAAGACGTGCGAGGCGCTCGACGTGAATGAAGAGACGGATCTGCACGGCAAGTTCTATGGTTGCGTGCAGGGTGCGTTCTTCACATGGGTCGTGATTTTCGCCGACGGCCGTGTCACGCACTGCTGCTACGACGCGCACGGCGATCAGGTGATGGGCGATCTGAAGACGCACTCGCTGCGCGAGATCATCGACGGCGATCGCTTCGCGCAGATGCAGGCCGCGTTCGACAGCCGCGATTTCTCCGCGCTGCCGCGCTGCGGCGAATGCTTCAAGCACGGTGGCGAGTCGCACGCGTTCAATGACGTGCTGACGAAGGTGCAGAACCTCCCTAACGTCGCGAAGGATGCGGTGCGCAAAGTCATCGACCTGCGCTATCGATGACGCTCCTTCTCAACCTCCTTCTCGGCTTCCTTCCCACGCTGATCCTCGGCGCCTCGATCGCCGCCGGCATCGAAGACGACGCGCGCCATCGCCGCGTCTTCCTGCTCGTCTACGGACTC
>DASVNL010000781.1:0-2851 GCA_036383875.1 Thermoanaerobaculia bacterium | reverse complement strand
TGGCGGTTGGCAGTTGGCGGGAGGCCGCCACCCGGCCACGGATGTTGGCTTCGTTCTCCCTCCAACCGTCAACTGCCAACCGCCAACCGAATCAATACTTTTGCCCGCACTCCGGACAGAACTTCGGATTTCCTTCCGCTTCGTGGCCGCATTCGGCGCACCCTTTTTTCGCGTTCAGCGGGGCGCCGCAGTCGTGACAGAACTTGCCGCCCTGCGTTTTTGCGCCGCACTCGCCGCAGACCGCGCCGCTGACTTTGCGGACGTCGCGCTGTTTGGTCCAGTCGACGGTGCGTGCTTTCTCGTGAATCTGTTCGCGCGCGGCTTCGGCCTGCGCGGCCGCCATTTCTTCGTCGAGGTCGGGGGCGCAGCCTTCGCAGAGCCCGGCCTTGCCGTTCCAGCAGATCGGCTGGCAGACCCAGTTGCCGCAGCGCGTGCATTGCTTGAAGGTCGGTGCGATCTCCGTGACCGCGTCTTTGAGTGCGGAGTCGTGTGCGGGTCCGCCGACGGCGCGCTGCACTTCGTACGCGCTGTCCGCGACGCGTCCAAACACGCCGCCGAGGAGTCCGCCGGCGACGCGCGCGGCCGAGCCGAGCATGCCGATCTTCGAGGTCGAGAAGGTCGACATGTAGCCGTTGCCGCACTTCTCGCAGTAGAACTTGAACTGGTAACCGCGGTCGGTGGAGAGGTCTTCGTAGTTGCCGGTGAACGGGATCGAGGGCATGTGCGAATTATCATCGCGCCCGCATGCTGAGGCAATGGAGTGGTTGGCGGTTGGCGGTTGGCAGTTGGCGGCGGAGCTCCGATCGCGCCCGTGGTGGTGAGGCGGCCAACCGCCAACTGCCAACTGCCAACCGCCAACTCGTCATTCACACCATCGCGCTGACGATCTTCATCGCGCTCTCCATTGCGATGACCTGGCCCCTCGCGGCGAACCTCTCGCGTGCCGTGTCCGATCCCGGCGATCCGTTCATCAACGTCTGGATTCTCGACTGGGACTGGTGGGCGACGCTGCATCAGCCGCTGTCGCTCTTCCACGCGAATACGTTCTATCCCGCGCAGTACTCGCTCGCGTTCAGCGAGAACTTGTACGGCGTCGCGATGTTGCTCTTTCCGTTGCGCGCGATCGGCGTCGCGCCGCTGACGGCGTACAACCTCGCGATGCTCGCCGGCTTCGCGTTCTGTGGCTTCGCTGCCTACTTACTTGGATCGCGGCTCACGCACTCGTTTCCCGCCGGACTCGCGGCCGGCGTCTTCTACGCGTTCGTGCCGTTCCGCTTCGTGCATCTGCCGCACGTGCAGCACGTGTGGGGCGGCTGGCTGCCGATGTTGTTGTTCGCGCTGCTGCTGTACGGCGAGAAGCCGTCACGCAAACGCGCGATGTTCTTCGCCGCGATGTTCGTCATGAACGGATTGACGAACATCCACTATCTGTTCTTCGGCGCGCTGGCCGTCGCGATCACCGCGGCGTTGTTGATTCCGCGCGAGTCGTGGCGAACGTTGTTGATCGCGACGATCGTCGCGATCGCGATTCTCGCGCCGTTTCTCTATCCGTACGCCGCGGCCGCGAAGTTGTACGGCATGCAGCGCACGGTCGACGAAGTCGCGCGATTCTCCGCGACGTTCTCGGACTGGCTGCCAGCCTCTCTTTTTCACGGGGGCGAGTCCGAGCGCAAGTTGTATCCCGGCGCGCTCGCGCTGATCGTCGCGGCGCTCGGATTGACCGTGCGCAAGTCCGCGCGCAGTCTTGCCTTGTTGTGGATCGCGATCGGCTTCATCGGATCGCTCGGGTTCCACACGCAATTCCATTCGTTTCTCTACGGCGCGGTGCCGGGTTTTCGCGCGATCCGCGTGCCCGCGCGCTGGGCGGTGATCGCGTACATCGGACTCGCGATTCTCATCGCGCTCGCGACGGCCGCACTCGCGCGACGCAATCGCATCGGCGCGTTCGTCGTGCCGATCGCGTTCGTCGTCGCACTGTGGCAGGCGCCGATCCGTTGGTTCCTCGTCGATCCAAAACCGGCGCCTGTGTACACATGGCTCGCGTCACAGAAGCTGAGTGGCGGCGTCGCGGAGTTGCCGATCGAGCAGGGGAGCGACTACGACTTCATGCTCCGCGCGACGTCGCACCACAAGCCGATCGTCAACGGCGTCTCCGGATTCGCGCCGCCGATGCGCATCGAGCTCGCCGAGCTCTCGAACGCGACGCCGATTTCTGACGCGTTCATCGATCGCCTCATCGAATCCAAAGTCGAGCTCCTCATCGTCCACGCCGATCTCCTCGGCGCACACAGCGCCGAAGTCCGCGCCTGGCTGCGCCGCGAGCTCGATCGCGATCGCATCGCGTTCGTCTCCCGCTTCGACACGAAGATCGACAGCGACTGGGTGTTTCGCATCGCGCCGGCCTCGCCGCGACGCAACGATCCGGAGCTCGATGCGTTTCTGATCGGCGTGCCGGCGTGCGGCACGTCGCTGATGGGCGCGCTCGATTTTCCAGGTGCGGCATTCACGTTTCACAAGAGCGCGATCTTCTCGGGTTGGGTCGTGTCACGCGACGGGATCGCGAGCGTCGATCTCTGGTTCGACAATCGCCGCACGCGCTATCCGGCGAAGCTGCAACGCGATCCGCTGCTCGACACGCGCTGCGCGGGCGTCGCGAATGTTTCTCGCACGCGCTACCTCGCGGTGTTCGATGAGCGTCCGAAGGACATCTCGCGATTGACGGACGTGCAGGTCGAGATCACGGACGGACGAGGCCGCAAGACGGTGCTCGATGATCGATGGTTGACGTGGGAACTGCTAGCATCCGCGCCGCAACCAACCATCAGGAGGAATTGAATGAGGAAAGCTCTCA
>DASVNL010000780.1:0-18689 GCA_036383875.1 Thermoanaerobaculia bacterium | reverse complement strand
GGATGGTGGTGCCGGCCGGGACGGTGACGGAGTCGCCGATCTTCAGGCTGTCGAAAATCTCGGCCAGCGATGCGACGGTCTCCTGCGCGTGCAGCGACATCGTCACGAGCGCCGCCAGCGCAAACGAAAACAGACGGGTGCCTCGGGTCATCAACATATCTCCTGTTGGTTGTTCTGGGACGCAACGCAGAACGGGCGGAATCAGCGCCGCATTTCGAGAAAAGCCCTGAAAACAAAAGCGGCGGGACGAATCCCGCCGCTCGAGGGACAAAACCTGGGGTGCGTTACTTCGCGAAGACGTCGTCGACGTTCACGATGCGGATGTTGCCGGGCTTGATGTTCAGCTTGTAGCTGCCGATCACCTTGTCCTCTTCCGCGAGCTGCGGCTTCGGCGCGTCGTACTTGATCGACGACGGCTCGTCCTTCAGCAGCGTGTCGCGCAGACCTTCCGCGTCCTTCGTGATGATCACGACGTGGAGGTTCTTCGCGGAGAGATACTTCTTGATCGCCTTGTTGACGTCGTCGCGCGTGAGCTTCGAGTACGCGGCGCGCATCGTGTCGACGTAGTCGCCCATGCCGTACCACCACGAGTCGAGCGCGTAGCCGAGGCGCTGATTCTGATTGGCGGTGAGCAGGTAGACGTTCTTCATCAGGTAATCGCGCGTGTTCTTGAAGTCCTCTTCGGAGAGACCTTCGTCGATCATCTTCTGCGTTTCGAACAGCGCGATGCGCATGGCCATCTGCGCGTTCTCCGGCACGACCGGACGGATCCAGATCTCGAAGATCTGATTGCGGCGCGCGATGTTCGGGCTCGGGAAGAACTGTCCGCCCGGACGATCGAAGTACTCGATGTACGCGTAGTCGCCGTAGTTCAAACCACGCGCCTCGCGGATGCGGTCATACAGATGCGACATCGACGCACGATGCTCGCCGAGCCACGCACGCGCGACGTTCAGCGCCGCGAAGTCCGCGGAGTTGCGCGTCACGGGGATCGGGTGACCCATGGAGATCGCAGTCGCCCGCGTCTCCTTCTTCACGATCTCGACCTGCAAGCCCTCGGGCTGCGTGGCCTTGTACGGCGTCAGCGACGCGAGTGCCTGTTCTTCGCTGCCTGCGCCGAGGGGCGAGAGACCGCGCGTGAGCGTGCGGATCAGCGTCTCCGGATAGTCGCCCGAAAGACCAATGACCACATTTGACGCGTTGTAGTTGTCGGCGATGAACTTCTTCACGTCGTCGAGCGTGATGCTCTTGATGCCGGCGACCGTGCCGAGGTCCGTGTGGCCGTACGGCGTGTTGTTGAAGTTCGCGTTCAGCAACTCTTCCTTGCCCAGCTCTTCTTCGTTGTTGCTGCGAAGATCCTGCTGGAGCGCGTTGAGCTGCTGATCCTTCAGACGCTGGAAGTCTTCCTCGCGGAAGCCCGGGGTCACGAGCTGCGGCAGGACGATCGCGAGGTACTTGTCGAGATTGTCCTTGTGCACGACGCCCGTGAACGACGTCATTTCCTTGTCGATGCTGTTGTAGAACGCGCCCGCCATCGGATAGAGCGCCTTGTTGATCTCGTCGATGCGCATGTCCTGCGAGCCGGCCTCGGTGATCATCGACGCGGCGAGGACGGACAGACCTTCCTTGCCCTTCGGATCGTTGGCCGAGCCGACCGTGAACAGGAACTTCATCATCACGTTCGGCAGCACCGACTTCTGTTCGATGAAGCGGATCTGCGCGGGCGTCGTCGCGACCGGCGCGGCGAGCGTGTCGACCGACGGCGGCTTCTGCATCCCGTCGGGCATCGCCGTCTGCGAGAGCGTCGTCACGACGAGGTTCTTGTCGGTGAAGTACTTCTGCGACGTCGTCTGGATCGTGGCCGGGCTGACGTTGGCCAGCTCGCGGAAGTATTTGTTGATCGTGTCGTACGAGCGGTCGAAGTGCGCGTAGCTGGCGATCGTGCCCGCGATTGCGTCGGTGTTGTCGAGACCGCGGACGAAGCCGTAGCGCGCGTTCGCCTTCGCGTCTTCGACGCGCTTCGTGTCGAGCTGCTGGGCGCGCAGTTTCCCGAACGTCTCGAGCACTGCGTCGCGAACGTAGATCGCGTCCTTCTGATCCTTCACGCGTGCGAACACCGTGAAGAGCGTCGAGTCGACGTTCGGACCGCCGAATGCGAAGAGCTGATCGACTTTCTGTTCCTGCTCGACGAGGCGCTTGTAGAGATCGGACGTCTGTCCGAACGACAGGTCGAACGCGACGTCCAGCGCGGCCTGATCGGCCGTCTGGCGGAACGCCGGACCGTGGAAGGCGACCGTGACCCACGGCAGCGTCGGGGAGGTCCAGGGAACGTGCGCGTAGACCGGACCCTTGTGCTCAGTTTCCTGCGGGATGTCGGCCTTGAACGAGCCCTGCTTCCAGTCGCCGAAATACTTCTCGACGAGCGGGAAGACCTTGGCCGGATCGACGTCGCCGGTCACGATGACCGTGGCGTGCTCGGGGCGGTACCAGCGCGAGAAGAACAGCTTCGCGTACTCGAACTGGTTCGGCATGTCCTCGATGTCTTTGATGAAGCCCATCGTGGTGTGCTTGTAGGTGTGCGTCGTGTAGGCAGCTTCACGCTGCACTTCGAGGATCTTGCGGATCGGGCTCTGCGAGTTCTTGTTGTACTCGCCGAGCACCGCACGCGCCTCGGTCTTGAACGCCTCTTCCGAATACTCGAGGTTCTTGAAGCGATCGCCTTCGATCTCGAGGATCTTCTCGAGATCTTCCTTCGCGAACGTGACGTGGTAGTTCGTCAGATCGTCCGACGTGTACGCGTTCTGGCGCGCACCGGCCTTGGTGATGATCGCGTTGTAGACGTCCGGCGGATAGTTCTTCGTGCCGCGGAACATCATGTGCTCAAAGAAGTGCGCGAAGCCGGACTTGCCCGGCTCGACTTCGTTGCGCGAGCCGGTCTGCATCGGAATCTGCAGCGACACGATGTTGGGGAAGCCGGTGGGAACGACGATCACTTTGAGACCGTTCGGCAGCGTCTTCTCCGACGCCTTGAACGGGAGGATGTCCGACTGCGCGAATGCGCTCGTCGAAATCGCGATGGCGCAGAGCACGGCCATCAGAGTGCGTGGACGAAACATAGTTCTCCTTCTTCTGTCTTGCTGGTCACGAGCGGGCGGATTCTACCGGCGCCGCTCCCAGAACGGAGTGCGCCAGCGCGTTTCTACGGAGTACCAGGCCTTCCGGTTTACAAGAAACGCGTCCCAGAGCGTGCGGATTGCCGATTCGTACTCGCTGAGTTCGCCTGAAATCACGGCGTTTGCCGCTTTGACACCGGAGTAGAGCGCCGCGACCATGCCCTGCGACGCGAGCGGATCGAATGAGATCGCCGCGTCGCCGGTCGCGATCCAGCCGTCGCCGTGCAGTTGCTCGAGTCGCGACGTGCGCGCGTCGATCGCGCGGACTTCGCTCGTTTGCTCGTAGCCATGTTCTTCAAGAATCCGGCGGATGTGCTTCGCAAGGTGGAGCGGCGGGCTCTCAGCCCGCCGGTTGTTCTTGATTTCGGCAGGCTGAGAGCCCGCCGCTCCACTGTGATCGGTGAAGTACGCAACGACGCGCTCGCGACTCGGAAGCAGCGCGGTGTGAAACCAGCCGTCGGGTGTCGATTCGATGAGCGTGCGCGAGTCGTCGTCCGTGTTCGCGGCGCTGCGATACGTCGCGACGTGTGCGATCAGCGCGTCTTCGTGCACGCGCTTCACGCCGCGCGCACTCGCGATCGCGCTGGAGCGTCCCGTCGCGTCGATCGTCCAGCGCGCGTGAGGCAACGTGTCGACGAACATCGCGCCAGAGTCGACGGCGGCGTCGCGCAGCATCTTGTGGAACTTTGCGAGATCGAGGTGCCAGCCGAGACCGAACGGGGAGCGGGTGAAGTCGGATTCGACGATCTCGTCGCTGCCCCACGCGGTGCGCGTTCCGGAGCACGGCGGGTGGCCATCGGCGTCGAAGCGATCCCACAGGCCGAGCTCCGCGAGCAGAAGCTTCGCGGAAGGAACGAGCGTCTCGCCGGCGACGCTGCGCGCCGGTCGCGGATCGAAGAGTGCGACGCGCAGGCCGCGTCGCGCGAGGGTCATCGCGGCGGCAGCACCGGCAGGTCCGCTGCCCGCAACCGCAGCATCGAAGATCACGCCTCGGGAGTGTCGCGAGCGGGGGAGTTCCCTACCCTTGACGTTCGTCCGGAATCTCGATCGGACCTTCCTTCAGGTCCTCGCGGATGATCAGGTCGAGGAACAGCTCGCGGACCCCTTCGCGTCCGCGCTCGCGATACACGCGGCGGACGTCGGACGGTTTGAGACTGATGCCGGTCATCGTCTCGAGGTACTGGCAGAACACCACCGCTCGCGAACGAAACGAGATGATGAGGATGAGCAGCAGCACGCCCGCAAAGACGAGTGGCATGAGGGACGACATGGCAAGAATGTTTTGCATCGGACCGGCGAAAAGATTAACCCAATCGGCATCAATCGTGAACCTCGCTCGCACCCGGAGGGAGACCTATGTCTGAAGAACGTTACGAGCCGGTCGCGTGTGACTACCACGACCAGCTCGAAGCCGCGGCGATGCACAAGAGTGAAGTGGAGCTGGAGTTCGAGCTCGATGGAGTTCCGCAGCGCGAGCGTGGGCGCGTGGAGGACGTGTACACGGCGAACGGCGCGGAGTTCATTCGCTTCGCGGCGGACGCCGGACCGATCGAGATCCGTCTCGATCACATCATCTCGTTCAAGGAGTAGTAACATCGCCGCGATGCCGAAAGTGCTCTTCTACGCGGGAACGGCATTCTGCCTCTTGATGGCGCTCCTCAGCGCGGGCGAAGTGGTCCGCGATCTGGGCGTCGTGGGTGGATTGTCGTTCGTGCTTCTGCCACTTTCGGAAGGGACGTCGACGTGGGGCATCGCGGCGACGCTCGCCGCTGGCCTCACGATCGCCGCGTTGTTTCTGCGCATGGCCGCACTCCTCGCGGCGCGCAATCTTTTCGGCGCGCTCGTCGGCGTGCTCGCAGTGACGAGTGCGACGGCATCGCTGGCGACGTTGCTTCTTCTGCAGTGGCGCATGGCCGGCGAACGCTCCGTGCAACTCGACGAGTTGCACTTCACCGTGCTGATGCTCCTCGGCTTTTTCCTTTCACTCAGCCTGCTCGCGCTGCGTCCGTACTTCAGCATCCAGGCGAGCCGCTTCCTTTCGATTCTGATGTTCCTTCCGCTGCCGCTCTTCGCGCTCGTCGCCGAGGAGATGTTCGGCGCGGATGCACCGATCGCGACGCCGGCGACGCGCGTCTACTTCTCCGTGCTTGCGGTGGTGTTCATCGCGATCGCCGTGCACTGCATTCGCCATCGCCACCTCTTCCTCGAGATGACCAACCTGCGCGAGCTTCTCGCGCCGCGCGTCGATCCGAGCGGGCGAGGCGGACGAATCGGCGGCGTCGCGTTCGACTCGTAGCATCGCGGCTGCGGATACAATCCCGCCCCTTCGATGGCCGTCTGGACGCTCTTCTTCTCCTCCATCCTTCTCCCGCTGATCACGATCGCGTTGCTGGGGCGCCGTCCGCGCAAGCCGCGCGCCGGCTGGATTGCGACGTTCTTCATGGCCGCGGGGATGTGCGGCTTCGCGTTTTTCGCGGCGCCGTGGGGATGGTTCGGGATGGCGGTGCGCTGGCTGATCGCGGTGCTGTTCCTCACCGCGGTGATCTTCTCCCTGCGTCGCGATGCCGAAGCGTCGGCGGATGAATCACCTCTACGAATGGTAGTGAAAGTGCTGATCGGCTTCCTTTTCGGGAGCGTCGCGTTCGGCGTCGTGCGTGGGCATCAGGTCCCGCCGAATCCGATCGATCTCACGTTCCCGCTGCGCGACGGACGGTTTCTCGTCGTGCACGGCGGCAGCACGTCCGCATCGAACGTCCACTTCGCCGATCCGAAGCAGCGGTACGCGGTCGATCTCGTGAAAACGAACGCGTTCGGCTTCCGCGCGAGCGGAATCTATCCCGCCGATCTCACGCGCTACTCGATCTACGGCGCCTCGGTCGTCAGTCCGTGCAACGGCTCAGTGCTTCGCGTCGTCGACGGTCTGCCCGATCAGCCACGCGGCGTGATGGACACGAAGAATCCCCTCGGTAATCACATCGTGATTCGCTGCGGCGACGCCGACGTCACGCTCGGCCAGCTCCAGGCCCGCACGATCACGACGAAGCAGGGCGCGACGGTCGTCGCGGGTGCGCCGATCGCGAAGGCCGGCAACTCCGGCAGCACCACCGAACCGCATCTGCACATCCACGCAGAACGGAACGGAGTCGCCGCGCCGATGACGTTCGAAGGACGCTGGCTCGTGCGCAACGCGGTCGTCAAGTGATGCTAATCTCGCGGGAGCGAGGTGAACCGTGCCCTGGGTCTATCGAGAAGTGACCGATGGCGACGTCAATGTGGTGCTCGCCGGGATGCTCAACGTCCTCAACACGCTCTCTTCCGACGAATCGGATACCGTGAAACTCGCGGCGTCGAATCAATTTCATGGAGACGCGCGCGGTCTGGTGGTCTGGTTCAGCGGCCCGAGACCGATCTACGGTCCAGCGCCGCGGGTACAGTCGTGGATCCGCAAAACGATGACGTCGGACCACAACTACACGCAGATGTACGACACCCTGGTGCTGGCGTTGAATCTCATGACGCTCGATCAGGCGGTCTACGTGGGGATCAGCATGACCAACGCGGCGAAGGGCGACGCGACGTTGAGCTGGTTTTTCCGCGAGGGCGATCACCCCTCTCCCATTCCGATCAATCCGATTGGGTTCTGAGGAGGTAACGATGGGAAGCTTCGTCTTTCAGGAATTCGTCGGGTTGAACGGTGTCGACGTCGCGGAATTGATGAGAACGAAACTCAGCCAGCTCCCGTACGGCGAGGCAAACACCGCGAGGTACGACGCCTCGGACATGACGACGAAGGTCTATCTGGATCCGGGCCATCCTGCAGCGCCGGGAGAATCGTGGGCACGTGGTCTCGTGGTGTGGTTCAGCGGCGCACCCGATCAGCCCATGCCGGCGCGCCTCGGCCCGACGTGGTCCCTGTACACCTGGCGAACCGATCACGACTACGAGAGCCTCTATCAGGGACTGGTTTCCGCGATGGAGAAGGGCGTTCTTCCGGATGGGCGATCGCTGCCGCCCCCTTCCGCGATGTACTCGCTCATCGCGTACACCAATCAGATGCATGGCACGGCGACGCTGACGATCTTCTTCCGTACGTAGTCTTCGGGCACGAGGGCTCCGCGTTCGTTAGAATGCGCGGCAGCCCTCATGTCCTTCGTTCATCTCCATCTTCATACCGAATACTCCCTCCTCGACGGCGCATCGAAGCCCGACGACCTCGCGAAGCGCGTCGCCAAGCAAGGCATGCCCGCGTGTGCGATCACCGATCACGGCAACATGTTTGGCGCGGTCGAGTTCTACAACGCGATGAAGAAGGAGGGCGTGAAGCCGATCATCGGCTGCGAGATGTACGTCGCGTACGGCTCGCGCAAGGACAAGGCGGGAGTCGAAGACGGGCAAGCCGACGCGGGCGCGAACAATCACCTCATCGTCCTCGCGCAGAACGACGTCGGCTACAAGAACCTCGTCAAGCTCGTGAGCGCCGGGTACACCGAAGGCTTCTACTACAAGCCGCGCATCGACAAGGAACTGCTGCGCGAACATCGCGAAGGTCTCATCGTTCTCTCGTCGTGCCTGAAGGGCGAGGTCTCGCAGTCCCTCGCGGGCGGCAACTGGGAAAAAGCCAAGGCCGCCGCGCTGCAGTATCGCGACATCCTCGGTCCCGACAATTTCTTCCTCGAGATCCAGGATCACGGCATCCCCGATCAGCAGAAGATCCTGTCGATGATGGCGAAGCTCGGCGATGAAGTCGGGCTCCAACTCGTCGGCACGAACGACTCGCATTACCTCGACAAGTCCGACTCCTTTGCGCACGAAGTCCTGCTCTGCATCGGCACGGGCAAGACGCTCAGCGACGAGAAGCGGATGAAGTTCTACTCGGACGACTTCTACGTGAAGGGTCCGGACGAAATGCGTCGCGTGTTCCGCGACTATCCGCAGGCCGCGGAGAACACGCTGCGCATCGCCGAGCGCGTGAACCTCTCGCTCGACGTCAAAGGCCACCACCTCCCGAAGTTCCCCGTGCCGGACGGCTCATCGCTCGCCGATCACTTCGCGAAAGTCGCGCGCGCGGGACTCGACAAGCGGCTCGCGTCGATGGCGCATCTGTTCGTCGCGAAGCTGAAGAAGCACGAGGTCGCGGAGTACTGGGACCGGCTCGAGCGCGAGATCGAGATCATTCGCAACATGCAGTTCCCCGGCTACTTCCTCGTGGTCTGGGACTTCATCAAATACGCGAAGGATCACGGCATCCCGGTCGGTCCGGGTCGCGGATCGGCGGCAGGCTCGCTCGTCGCGTACGCGCTCGAGATCACGAACGTCGATCCGCTCGACTACGACCTGCTGTTCGAACGCTTCCTCAATCCCGAGCGCATCTCGATGCCCGACATCGACCTCGACTTCTGCATGAATCGCCGCGGCGAAGTCATCGACTACGTGCGCAAAAAGTACGGCGAAGAGAATGTCGCGCAGATCATCACGTTCGGAACGATGGCCGCGAAGTCGGTCGTCCGCGACGTCGGCCGTGTGCTTGGGCATCAATACGGGTTCGTCGACAAAATCTCGAAGATGATTCCCGGCGGTCCGGGCGTCACGCTCACGGACGCGAAAAAGGATTCGCCGCAGCTCGCCGAAGCGATCAAGAACGACGAGGAGGTCCGGAAGATCATCGAGATCGGCGAGAAGCTCGAAGGCCTCTCGCGACACGCCGGCATGCACGCCGCGGGCGTCGTCATCACGCCGGAGCCGGTCACGAACTACGTCCCGCTGTATCGCACGAACCGCGATGAAATCGTGACGCAGTTCGACATGCGCGTCGTCGAGAAGATGGGCCTCGTCAAGATGGACTTCCTCGGCCTGCGCACGCTGACGGTCATCGACGATGCCGTGAAGTCCGCGAAGATGGTCGACGGCGTCGACATCGACATCGACTCCATTCCGTTCGACGACCCCGAGGTCTTCCGTTTGTTCCAGGAAGGCCGCACGAAGGGCGTGTTCCAGTTCGAGTCCGGCGGCATGGTCGACCTTCTGCGGAAGGCGCGACCGACCCAGTTCGAAGACCTCGCCGCGCTCAACGCGCTCTATCGTCCGGGCGCGCTCGACGCGGGCATGGTCGACGAGTACGTGAAGCGCAAGAACGGCAAGGCCGTGAAGTACCTCGTCCCTGCGATGAAGGACGTGCTCGAGGAGACGTACGGCGTCATCGTCTACCAGGAGCAGGTCATGCAGATCGCGCAGAAGGTCGCGGCCTACTCGCTCGGTCAAGCGGACCTTCTGCGCAAGGCGATGGGTAAGAAGGACGCCGAGGTCATGGCCAAGGAGCGCGTCGGCTTCGTCCAGGGCTCGGTCAACAACGGATACGACAAGAAGAAAGCGAACGAGATCTTCGACTACATCGAACCGTTCGCGCGCTACGGATTCAACAAGTCGCACTCGGTCGCATACGCGCTGGTCGCGTATCAGACAGCGTGGCTGAAGGTGCATCACGCGCGACACTTCATGGCCGCGCTGATGTCGTCGGAAATGGATCGCACCGACGCGGTGGTGAAGTTCATCACCGAGGCGAAGTCGATGGGCATCGACGTTCTGCCGCCGGACGTGAACGAGTCGAACATGTACTTCACCGTCGTCGGCCAGCACATCCGCTTCGGCCTCGGCGCAGTGAAAGGCGTCGGCGAAAGCGCCGTCGAGTCGATCCTCGAAGCGCGACGCCGCCTCGGCCGCTACTCATCGCTCCTGCAGTTCTGCGAAGAAGTCGATCTGCGCGCGTGCAACAAGAAAGTCCTCGAAGCGCTCATCAAGTCCGGCTCCTTCGACTTCATGGGCACGTCGCGCAAAGCGCTGTTCGATCAACTCGATTCGACGGCCGACTCCGCGCAGCGCACGAAGGACGAGAAAGAGCGCGGCCAGAACTCGCTCTTCGGCATGCTCGGCGGCGGCAGCATCAAGACGACGACCGGTAGCGCGCCTGCGTCGATCCTCAAGGCGTCGCCGGAATGGCCCGAAGACGAGCGGCTGCGGTACGAGAAAGAAACGCTCGGCTTCTACATCACCGGCCATCCGCTCAACAAATACCTCGAAGAGCTGCGCTTGTTCTCGAACGCGTCGACGGAGAACCTGTACAAGCACGTCGACGAGGTCGTGAACATCGGCGGGATCGTCTCGCAGATCAAGAAGTCGAAGATCAAGAAGGGGCCGAACGAGGGGAAGATGATGGCCAAGTTCTTCCTCGACGATCAGTACGGCTCCGTCGAGGTCGTGGTCTTCTCCGACCTCTTCGCGAAGTACATGCGTTGGCTGGACAACGGCGTCGCGGTACTGGTCACGGCGACGGTGAAGGACACGGGCGGGCAGCAGGCCGGACGTTCGGCGTCGCTACAGTCGGCAGAGCAGAACGCGTTGCAGATCGACGACGAGTACGGCGGACATCCGGAGTCGCGCGGCGCGCGCATTTCCGCGTACGAGTTGCGACTCGAAGACGCGGAGGACGATCGCGATCCGAAAGAAATCGAGCGCGAAAAGTACGGCGATCGCAGCGACAACTTCGCGCTCTTCGGCGGCGGCGCTCCGGCGAATGACGTCGATGCGTTCAACGACGCGGTCGAGTTGATCGAAGACGTTCCCGCCGCAGTCGCGACATCGCCGGGCTTCGCTGCGCATGCCGCGGCGTTTCACGAATCGCCGGTGACGCCCGAGCTCTCCGCGCTCGAGATCGTGCAGCTCGAAGGCATTCGCGACAAGAAGGTGAAAGAGATCGCGCTCGAAGTGCCGTATCCGCGGATGTCGGAAGACACGGTGAAGAAGATCCGCGAGATCGTCGAAGAACACGCCGGCGACATCCCCGTGACCGTGACGATCATCGAGTTGCCCGCGGAGCTCGCGGAGTCGACGGGTGCGCCGCAGTTGCGCATGAAAGTGAATCATCACTTCCGCGTGACGCCGGGCGTCGCGCTGAGCGATGCGTTGTCGAAGGCGAATGCGAACGTGCGCTACGTGTACGACACGAGCATGCCGACGGCGCCGGATCGCTCGCGCCGCTGATTTCGCCTAACGCCCGAGGAGCCGTCCGACCGTCGCGACGAGGTCGGTCGGTTCGAGGGGCTTCGACAGATACGCGTCGAACAATCCTTGCGGCACGTTTGACCGCGCGGACGGGAAGGCGGTCACCGCGACGATCGGCAGCGTCGGGAAGCGCGCGCGAATGCGTCGCGCGAGCTCGTAGCCGTCGACGTGTGGCATTGCGATGTCGGTGACGACGAGATCGGGGACGCGGTGATCGAGTGCCTGCATCGCCTCGGCCGCCGAACTGCACGCCGCGACTTCGGCGCCGCTGTGTTGGAGGATCAGTTGGACGATCTTGCGCGCTTCGTCGTCGTCGTCGACGCAGAGCAGGGTCATGCCGCCGAGCCGGCGCTGCGATTGAAGGCTCTCGATTTCGCGCGGTTTGGTCGTGACCGCGGCCGTGCGGATCGGGAGGGTGACGGTGAAGGTCGATCCCTTTCCGAGTCCGGCGCTCGCTGCTTCGACCGTTCCGCCGTGCGCTTCGACGAGATAGCGAACGATCGACAACCCGAGGCCGAGGCCGCCGTGCACGCGCGTGCTGGCGTTCTCGGCCTGGCGGAACGCCTCGAAGATGTGTGGCAGGAAGGAAGGCGGGATGCCTTCGCCGGTGTCGCGCACCGCGATCGTGAGATGCGATGAGGAGCGCACCGCACTGAGCTCCACGGTGCCGGAGGGCGGCGTGAACTTCACCGCGTTGGTGAGCAGATTCCAGACGATTTGCTGGAGGCGCGTTTCGTCGCCCGCGATGGTGCCGAGGCCGGGTTCGAACTTGGTCGTGATCGAGATGCCCTTGGCGTCCGCGCTGAGGCGCACCGCCTCGAGCGCCGACGTGAGCAACTGCGCGATGTCGATGTCCGTGACGTTGAGGCGCAGTTTTCCCGACACGATGCGAGAAACGTCGAGCACGTCGTCGATGAGTCGCGCCTGGAGCTCCGCGCTGCGGCCGATCGCGGCGATGGCGTCGGTGAACGCCGGCTCCTGTGGCGACATGGACGAGAGCAGTCGCGACCAGCCGAGGATCGAGGTCATCGGCGTGCGCAACTCGTGCGAGAGCGTCATCAGGAACTCGTCCTTCGCGCGATTCGCCTCCTGCGCCGCACGCGACGAGGCCTCTGCGTTTCTCCGCTCTTCCTCGGCGATCAGCCGCGCCTCGCGCTGTTCGATGAGCGCGCGCTGCATGTCGTCCGCGCGCCGTCGCTCGGTCATGTCGCGCGTCACCTTCGCGAATCCGCGCAGGCGCTTGTGGGTGTCGAAGACGGCCGTGATCACGACGTTCGCCCAGAAGCGCGTGCCGTCTTTGCGGATGCGCCATCCTTCGTCCTCGACGCTCCCGTCGCGCATCGCGATCTCGAGCTCTCGCTCCGGCTTGCCGTCGCGAATGTCCTGCTCGGGATAGAACTTCGAGAAGTGCTGGCCGATGATCTCTTTGGCGGTGTAGCCCTTGATGCGCTGCGCGCCGGCGTTCCACGTCGAGATGTGGCCGGTCGGATCGAGGAGGAAGATCGCGTACTCCTGCACCGAGGAGACGAGGAGGCGGAAGATCTCTTCGCTTTCGCGGAGCTGCTCTTCGGCTTCGCGGCGAGTCGTGAGATCGCGGGTGACCTTCGCGAATCCGGTGACGTTGCCGGTCTTGTCGCGCAACGCCGTGATGACCGTGTTCGCCCAGAAGTGCGTGCCGTCTTTGCGGATGCGCCAGCCTTCGTCTTCGACGCGGCCTTCGCGCGCGGCGACGTCGAGCTCGATCTGCGGCTTGCGCGCGGCGAGGTCCTCGGGGCCGTAGAAGCGCGTGAACGAGCTGCCGATGACGTCCTCGGCCTCGTAGCCCATCGTCCGCGTCGCACCCTGATTCCACGAGCGGATCTCGCCCTCCGGCCCGAGCAGAAAAATCGCGTAATCCGCAATGGCGTCGACGAGAAGAGCCAGTTCAGCCGGCGGTAAAGCGGTGTCTGTACGCGTCATGTCTTTTATTTTCAACGGCACCGGCGTTTTTTTTCGGGGGTCAGTATGCATGTTTCATGTCAGCGGCCACGTACAGTGTCACACCGGACGATTGGATGTTTTCAAAGCGTGGTCTTGTGTTTGAGCTTATTGTGACGTTGGTCCTAAGAAACGCTAACGCTACGTCACTCCTTACTGCGAGGACTCTTGCGCGAACAAACGAACGAAGCTGTACGGCAGTTGCAGTCATTCGTCGAGGCGGCGCCAGATGCCATCGTCATCGTCGACTCACGCGGAACGATCGTCACGGTCAACGCCCTTGCCAGTGAGATGTTCAAGTATTCGGAAGACGCGCTGATCGGCTCTTCCGTCGAGATGCTCGTCCCGTCCGGCGTCCGGCCGCGACATCACGTGGATCGCGACGCTTACGTGCGCAATCCGCGCACGCGCATGATGGGCGCGGGTCGCAACCTGCACGGACGCCGCAAGAGCGGCGAGGAGTTTCCGGTGCAGATCAGCCTCGCGCCGTACGCGGGCGAGTTCGTGATCAGCATCATTCGCGACATCACCGCGCAGCGCGCAGCGGAGGAACTGACGCAGGCGTCGTTGCGCGAGAAGGAAGCATTGCTCCGCGAGATCCACCATCGCGTAAAGAACAACCTGCAGGTCACCTCTTCGCTGCTGCGCCTCCAGGCGTCGTCGATCGACGACGAGAAGGTAAAGGAGATGTTCGCGGAGACGCAGCACCGGATCCGCTCGATGGCGCTGGTGCACGAGAAGCTCTATCAATCCACGAACCTCTCACAGATCGACTTCACCGAATACGCCCGCACCCTCGGCGAACTGCTTTTCCGCTCGTTCGCCGTCGATTCGAAACTCATTGCCCTGCGCGTCGACGGTCCGCCGATTCATCTGAGCATCGAGACGGCCGTGCCGTGTGGACTCATCGTCAACGAAGCCTTGTCGAATGCGCTGAAGCACGCGTTTCCGAACGGCAGACACGGAACAGTGACCGTGCATCTCGGATCCGACCAACGCGACGTGTGGCTGGTGATCAGCGATGACGGAATCGGTCTGCCGTCGTCCATCAACCTCGAAACAATCGACAGTCTCGGCCTCCAACTGATTCGCGGCCTCGTGCAACAAATCGACGGAAGGCTGGAAGTGCTGCGCAGTCCTGGTACTCAACTACGTATTGTATTTGCAGTAGAAGGGAATGCTCATGCCTGAGGCCCGGGTGTTGGTGGTGGAAGACGAGACCATCGTGGCGATGGACATCGCCGACGGATTGCGTCGTCTCGGCTACGAAGTCACAGGCATTGCAGGCACCGGCGAGGCCGCGCTCGAAGCGGCGCGGCGCATCCGTCCCGATCTGGTGCTGATGGACATCAAGCTCAAAGGTCTGATGGACGGCGTCGAGACCGCGACGCTGTTGCGCGAGCAGTACGGCACGCCGGTGGTCTTCCTCACGTCGTACGGCGACGCGGCGACGATCGAGCGGACGCGCGCCATTGCGCCATACGGATATCTGCTCAAACCGTTCGACGAACGCGACCTGCATCGCACGATCGCGCTCGCCTTCACGCGCATCGCGGACGAGAAGAAAGGTCTCGCAGCCTCGGATGAGGCCCTCTGGGAAAGCCAGGAACGGTTCCGCCTGCTCGTCGAGGCGATCGACGACTACGCGCTCGTGCTCGTCGACGTCGAAGGGCGCGTCGCGAACTGGAACGCGGGCGCAGAGCGGCTGATGGGTTATCGCGCGGACGAGGTGGTGGGCAAATCCGCGACGGTGTTCTTCCCGGTGGAAGAGCGCGATGAGCTGAAGCTCGTGCGCGATCTCCACGCCATCGAGGGACGCAGCGAGCGCGAAGGCTGGCGTGTGCGCAAAGACGGGACGCGCATTCTCGTGCGCAGCATCGTCACGCCGAGCTACGACCGCGACGGCACGCTGCGCGGATTCGCGATCGTCACGCAGGACGTGACCCAGCAGCGCATGCTCGAAGCGCAGCTTCTGCAGTCGCAGAAACTCGAGAGCCTCGGCAAGCTCGCCGGCGGCATCGCGCACGACTTCAACAACATGTTGATGGTCATCTTCGCGCGTTGCGACGTCCTGCTGCGACTCCTGCCGAAGCAGTATCACGCGCACGTGAGCGACATTCGCTCCGCGGCGACGAAGAATCGCGCGCTGATCGAGCAACTGCTCGCGGCGTCCCGGCGTCAGATCCTGCAGCCGCAAACGGTGTCGCTCAACGAGGTCGTCAACTCGACGCTCAGTCTCCTCGCGGGCACGCTCGGCGAGGACATCACTCTGCGTTGGGAACTACAGGACACGCTCTGGCCGGTGTTCGCCGATCCGGCGAAGCTGCATCAGGTGTTGCTCAACCTCGTCATCAACGGACGCGACGCGATGCCCGGCGGAGGGATGCTCACCGTCGAGACGCGCAACGTCCGCGCGGATCACGCATACGTGCGACAGCATCCCGGCCTGCGCGAAGGGGAGTACGTCGTGCTCGTCGTCAGCGACACGGGCTGCGGAATTCCGGAAGCGATCCGCCAGTCGATCTACGACCCGTTCTTCACGACGAAGGATCCCGATCGCGGCACCGGACTCGGATTGTCGGTCGCGCGCGGGATCGTCGAGCAGACGGGCGGCTACATGTGGCTGTACTCCGAGGAGGGGCAGGGGACGGCGTTCAAGATCTTCTTGCCGCGCCATCGGTCGAGCAAGAAGCCCGAGTTCGCGGTGTCCGACGACGCCGTCCTCGGACGCGGCTACGAAACCGTGCTGCTCGTCGAGGACGAACAACTTCTGCGCACGGTGATTCGCGAGGCGCTCGTCGAGCATGGCTATCGCGTGCTCGAGGCGGCGTCGGCATCCGAGGCGCTGAATATCGCGGAGTCATTCGACGACTGCATTCATCTGCTGCTCACCGACGTCGTCATGCCGAAGATCAACGGCCCCGCGCTCGCCGAACGCCTCACGAGCGAGCGTCCCGACACGCGCGTCGTCTTCATGTCCGGCTACACGGACAACGTCATGGCCCATCGCGGCATCCTCGACGAGGGCGTGCGCTTTCTCGAGAAACCGGCGACCACCGCAGCGCTGTTGCGCGTGTTGCGCGAGACCCTCGACGCGGCGTGAACGAAGACACATCTTGCGTGAAAGCCCGCAGGAGGTGACGTGTGACCGCTCAGGAGTGGTTCTGGGTGACGACGGCCATCGCGCAACTCGTGTCGACCTGCGCGATCTTCGCCGCCGCGTTCAAGTATTACCGCCGCCGCGATCATCCGTCCGGTGAGACCTTGCGTCTGCTGGAGGATCGCTTCAAGGACTTTCATCAGACATGGGAGTTCGACGTCAGCGGCCACAGGAAGGTGATGCCGCCGATCACGCGCGCGATCGAGCACGACGGCGATGAGTTCACGCGTTGCAAGCTCGAGTCGTCGATTCGGAAAGGCGCGTCCGGCGAACCGGCATCGCGCGACGACTGCGAGCGCGCGTGGATTCCGCGGCTCGATGCGCTGCTGCGCTTTCTGATGATCGTCAGCGCGATGGAGAAGAATCGCCTGTTGAAGAAAGAGGCGTTGTGGGACGCATACCACTACTGGTTTCGCACCGTGAACAACAACGTACTCGTTCGCATCTACATCGGATTGCACTTCCCGGTTCTCGATCGATTCCTGCGCGAAAACGCGGAAGAACTGCAGTTCTACGAAGACCTGCACGCCGCGAGCATCGCGGCGGCGAAGGCGAGATACGCGCTCGTCAATTCACCGCCCGCCGCTTCAACTCCGGATACGGCAGCGAGCGCAGGAACGCAATCAGGTCTTCACGCTCCGATGGCGTGAGGCCCGTCGCGTGACGATCGAGGACGTCGCCGAGCGTCGCGGCGGTGCCGTCGTGAAAGTACGGCGCGGTGTCGAAGAGGCCGCGCAGCGAGGGCGTGTCGAACGAGCCGCCTTTCTTTTCGAGACTGCTCGTCGCTGTCCCGACGTCGTGCTTCTTGCGATCCGTGTACAGCGGCGGTGTGTGACACGACGCGCAGTCCGCGCGCGCGAACACCGACTCGCCGCGCGTCACGGCGTCGGATATGACAGGCGGACGTCGCGGGGCGCGCAGTGACGTCATGAACGCGGCGAGCGCGTCGAGGTCGTACGAGCGATGCGCGTTCGTGAGCTCGCCGTTGCACGCGGGCGTGCAGTTCGCGTCGCCCGGCGCGAGTCCGTCTCCGGATTGAATCGTGCGGATCGTGCTCTCGACGTCATGCAGCTCATCCAGATCGCCGGACCAATGGAGGGGCGTCGTTGCGGCGACACCGAAGAGCGCCTGGGTGTTGCGCGGTCCATCCGGAAAGTTCCAGGTCCGTCCGTCCGTCCCGCCTTCGAAATGGCACGTCGCGCAGGAAATCCAGCGATCCTTCGACAACGCCGTCGTCGCCGCGGAGTTGAAGAGGATCTTGCCGCGCAGCAGCAGCGGCGCAAGCGGAATCGACGTCGTCGCGATCGTCGCGACGACTGCGTCCGTCGCGGTGTCGATCACGCTGACTGTGCCGCCGAGGGCGTTGGTGATGAAGGCGAGGGACTCGTCGGGCGTGAGCGCGATGCCGCGCGGATTCAACCCCACCGCGACATGCGCGACCTTCACGCGCCTCGCGACGTCGAGCACCGACACGTCGTCGCTCCCCGCGAGCACCACGTACATCTTGTTCGCCGCCGTGACCGCGACGTCGATCGGCATGTTCGACGGCTGATCCATCGTGTCGATCGCGAAGCGCTCGTGCTTCACGTGATCGCCGCTCGCGACGTTCAACACCGCGACGTTGGGAAAGAGCGTCGTGTCGAAGCGCAGCGTGAGGTTCGTCGTGTTCGACCGCGTGACCGGTAAGTACGCTCGGCCGTTCGCGATGAACAGCGACTGCGCAAGATTCACGTCCGGGCCAGTCGTGAGATTGCGCGTGATCGCGCCGCTCGCCGCGTCGAGCTCCGTGACGTCGCCGCCGCGAAAGTGCGTCACGAGAATCCGTCCGTCGTGCAGCGCCATGCCGCGCGGATACGCGCGCGTCGCGATGCGGGACTTCGTCGCGAGCGTGTTCGCGTCGAGGATGTGCACCGCGGCGTCGCTCGTATCGCTGACGAACAGCGAGTCGCCGTTCGCGAGGATGCCGTACGGCTCGACGCCGACGTTGGCGCGCGCGATGACTTCGAGCGATTCGAGATCGATCAGCGCGACGCGGCCTTCACCGCACGCGACCCACGCGCGCGCATCGGTGACGCTCACGGTCTGCGGTTTGCCGCACGTCGTGATCTCGCGAGTCAGCGTACGTGTCGCGACGTCGAGGACGCTGACGCTCGCGGAGTCAGGGTTCACGACGACGACGCGCGTGCCGTCCGGCGTGGCGGCGATGGGCGCAGTCCGCAGAATGATTGCGGCCAAAATCGCGAGCATCAAAATCGCGTATGCGACAGTCGCGCCCGGGCCGGCACGGCCGGCAGCGGTGGTTGTTCCATCTAACGCGTTCGATG
>DASVNL010000779.1:0-8603 GCA_036383875.1 Thermoanaerobaculia bacterium | reverse complement strand
TCGTGATTCCGATGCGCGACGAGCGCGAACGCTGAGCGTCCGATCTTCGGACACCTGTCGCGGAATCGTCTTTTTCGGGAGTTCCGTCACAGTCGCCTTAGCCTTTCATTCATCGAGAGTTAGGTTCGCATCACCGAGTGGCACCATCGTCGCGATGGCAAGCCACCGATGCATCAGGAACGTCCAGATTCTCGACCCTCGACGCGACGCCGCGCTGCGGCGATCGCCATCGCCGCGATCTGGCTGATCATCGCCGGAGCCGGCGCGATCGCGCTGCTCGCGCGTGAGTCGCGCGCGGCGGACCGCGGATCGACGCCGAGCACCTGGCCCGCGAGCACGAAGCTCGAACACGCCACGGACAAACCGACGCTGCTGATGTTCATGCATCCGAACTGTCCGTGCACGCGAGCGAGCGTCACGCAGCTCACGCGGATCCTCGCCGCCGCACCGCGCGGCCTGCAACCGAAAGTGATCTTCGTCGCGCGTCCCGCGGCGGAACACGACTGGCGCGTCGACTGGCTCACGTCGATGACGCGCGACGTCCCCGGATCGACGTACGTGCTCGATGCGAAGTCGGCGGAAGCGAATCGCTTCGGCGCGACGACGTCGGGACACGTCCTTCTCTACTCGGCCGACGGAACGCTGCATTTCGATGGCGGCGTCACCCTCGGCCGCGGACATCAAGGCGACAACGACGCGGCAGAGTCCCTGAGCCGCGCACTCGCGCTTCCCGAAAAC
Organism: Thermoanaerobaculia bacterium; assembly: GCA_036383875.1. GTDB lineage: Bacteria > Acidobacteriota > Thermoanaerobaculia > Gp7-AA8 > Gp7-AA8 > QHVT01. The sequence continues at coordinate 7,865 of DASVNL010000779.1, read as the reverse complement.
GAACCGGTGGAAACCGCGGTGTTCGGGTGCGCGATCGAACCCAGGACTCACAGGAGTGGACCATGACCGACGATCCGTTGCTGGCGCGGCCTCACGCTGCATCCGAGGATGATCCGCATGTGCGGGAGCTGCTCATGCGGCATTACGAGCGCGTCGCGATGCGCACCGATCGCCTCTTCGCGTGGCTGCTCGTCGCGGAGTGGATCGCGGTCAACGTCACGGCAATGGCGCTCTCGCCGCGCGTATGGTCCGGCGCCCAAAGTCACATCCATCTCCACGTCTGGGCCGCGCTCATCCTCGGCGGACTGTTCGCCTTCGGCCCGATCGCCATCGCGCTGCTGATGCCGGGACGCGCGCTGACGCGTCACGCCATCGCGACCGGTCAGTTGCTCATGACCGGCTTGATCATTCACGTCAGCGGCGGCCGGCTCGAAACGCACTTCCTCGTCTTCGGATCGCTCGCCTTTCTCGGCTTCTATCGCGACTGGCGCGTGCTCGTCACGGCGTCCGTCATCGCCGCGGCCGATCATCTCGTGCGCGGCATGCTGTTGCCGGAGTCCGTGTACGGCGTCGCATCCGTTTCCGCGTGGCGCACGGCCGAACACGTCGCGTGGGTCTTGTTCGCCGATGTCTTTCTGATCACGTCGTGCGTGCAGACCAAGAGTGAGATGCGCAAAGTCGCGCTGAAGCGCGCGTTGCTCGAGCGCACCACCGAGTCGATCGAGGCGATGGTCATCGCGAGGACGCGCGAGCTGCAGGCGTCGCAGGAACTGTTTCACGCGTTCATGCGCCACACGCCGACGGTCGGTTTCATCGTCGACGAGGACAACCGCGGCGTTTGGCTCAATCGCTCCGCCGAAGAGGTGTACGGCATCTCGACGGCGGACTGGAAGGGCAAGCCGATGGCAGAGGTCTTCGGCGCCGAGCTCGCAGGCAGGATGCACGACGTCGTGCAGGAAGTGCTGCGCACGAATCAGCCCATGCATGCGGAACGCGTCGTTCAGACCACGCGCGGCGTGCGTCACTTCGCGACGACGCGCTTCCCGATTCTCGACAGCGCGGGCCAGCGATTCGTCGCCGGCACCGCAATCGACGTGACCGAACAGCTCGAACAGGCGCGCGAGTTGGCCAAAGCACGCGACGCCGCTGTCGAGACCACGCGGCTCAAGTCCGAGTTCCTCGCGAACATGAGTCACGAGATCCGCACGCCGATGAACGGCATCGTCGGGCTGAGTCACCTGCTGCTCGAACAGAACCTCAACGCCGAACAGCGCGACTACGCGGAGACGATCGTCTCGAGCGCGAACGCGTTGCTCACGATCATCAACGACATCCTCGACTTCTCGAAGATCGAGGCCGGGAAACTCTCGTTCGACGATGTTCCATTCGATGTGAAGGAAGCGGTCGAAGAAACGATCGAGCTGCTCGCGCCCGTTGCGCGACAGAAAGAACTCGAGCTCGTCGTCGACATCGCCGAAGATTGCCCCGCGGGTGTGCGTGGCGATCCAGGACGACTGCGCCAGGTCCTGACGAATCTTCTCGGCAATGCGATCAAGTTCACGGAGCGCGGCGAAGTCAAAGTCGCGCTGTCCGGACACTCGAACGGCGCGACCGCGCTGTTGCGCTTCGACCTTTGGGACAGCGGCATCGGCATTTCGGAGAGCGGTCTCGCGCGACTCTTCACCACGTTCACACAAGCCGACGGCTCGACGACGCGCAAATACGGCGGCAGCGGCCTCGGGCTCGTCATCGCGAAGCAGCTCGTGCAGCAGATGCACGGCGACATCGGCGTGACCAGCGAGCCCGGCGTCGGATCGCACTTCTGGTTCACGGTGGAGCTCGAGCAACTGCCGGTGGCAGTGCCGAGCCCCGAGTCGAGTCTCGACGGGACGCGGATGCTGATCGTCGACGACAACCCGACGAACCGGCTCGTCCTCGAGCGTCAGTTGTCGTCGTGGAGCGTCGTGCACGCAAGCGCGGAGAACGGTTTCGATGCGCTGACTCGACTCGCGGCGGGCGAAACGCCGGACGTCGTGATCCTCGACGTGCAGATGCCCGAGATGGATGGCATCACAGCGACGCGGCACATCCGCGCGCAGCGCAGGCTCGACGGATGCCGCATCGTGTTGCTCTCGTCATCCGCGTCCGTGCTGACGCCGGAGGAGATGCGACGCGAAGGCGTCGATGCGTCGTTGCTCAAGCCGGTGCGCAAGTCAAAATTGCTCGAGACGCTCTCGCGCGTGCTCGCGCATCCGGGCCGCGTGCAAACGCAACTCGTCGAGTGTGCGATCGAGCCCGAGGCGAATCCTGCGCGACTGCGGATCCTCGTGGCCGAGGACAACGTCGTGAATCAGAAAGTCGTGAGGGCGCAGCTCAAGAAGCTCGGCTTCACCGCCGACGTCGTCGCGAACGGACGCGAAGCCGTCGACGCGTTCGAGCGCATTCCGTACGACGTCATCCTGATGGATTGTCAGATGCCGGAGCTCGATGGATTCGACGCGAGCCGTGCGATTCGCGAGCGCGAGCGGCAGTCCGGCGCGCGTCCGATTCGCATCATCGCGCTGACCGCCAACGCGATGGAGAGCGATCGCGAGCGCTGCCTCGCAGCGGGGATGGACGACTATCTCTCGAAGCCGGTCAAAGTCGAGGATCTCTCCGCGGCGCTGCTTGCGCAGACACGCGCGGAGGCGGCTGTCGCTTAGGAAATGGGCGCTGGTGCGATCTTGCGCGATCGCACCGAAAACGCCAGACCAGCAACGATCAGAATCCCGGAGATGATCTGCGCGACGGTAAACGTGCCGAAGAAGCGGTCGTCCTTCGCGCGCACGATCTCGACGAGAAAACGCTCGATGCCGAGCATGATCAGGAACAGGCCCCATGCGAGGCCGCGTCCGTGCGGACGTTTGTTCAGCCAGAGCAGGACCGCGAACATGATCAGCGCGGCGCCGGTCTCGTAGAGCTGCGTCGGGTGGACTTTGAGCACCTGATAGCCGGGGATCGACGGATCGATCGCGACGCCGAAGTCGCGCAGTGAATCCGCGGTCGTCGGAGGCGCGCCTTTCGGGAACGCGACACCGAACCACGCGTCGGTCGGGCGGCCGTAGTCGTCGCCGACGAGGAAGCAGCCGATGCGTCCGAGCGCGTAGCCGATCGAAAGCGCGGGCGCCGCGGCGTCCGCGACGGTGAGGTAATCGACTTTGTGGCGAAGGATCAGGAACGAGCACGCGACGAAGCCGCCGATCAGGCCGCCGTACCAAACGAGGCCGGCGCGATCGAAGAGCAGGTGCCAGTCTTTGAAGAGGATCGCGTAGTAGACCTTCGCGCCGACGATGCCGCCGATCGCGGCGTAGACGACCATCGACGATGCGAGCTCTTCGCCGAGGCGGTAGTGCTTGAACTGACGGGCGAGGATCCAGCCGGCCGTGATGAACGCGAGGAACATCATCAGGCCGAACGTGGTGAGCTCGAAATTGCCGATCTTGATTAACGTCGGGAACATGCGGGGCGGAGGATATCGCGACTGCGCGTCAACGCCCGACGGCAATCGCCGAGCCGACGAAGGGAAGCACGGCCTGATATCCGAGCGGCGGATTCGGGATCACGTTCGTGCTGGCCGTCCCCCACTGCGTCACGCCGTGCGGGAGCAGCGTCGCGAAATCGTATTCGAGTCCGTCGAGCAGGAACGGTTTCGACCACGTGAGCACGGATGAGAAGACGTTCGTCGACGCGAGGTTCGCGACCTGCACGCCGGCGACGATGCTGATGCGCCGGAACGTCGCGATGCACTCCCCTGCGCCGAACGACATCGGATCGTCGTACGTCGCGACGGGCATCTCCTGGCGGAACACGCTGAACTCACCGACCGGATCGATGCCGATCTTCAGATCGCCGTTGTAAAAATCCTGCGCGGTGAACGGCTGCGCGAGGAACGTGAACTGATTCGTGAGGTCGCTGCCGAGCATCGGCAGGTGGAGGAAGAAGCCCGCGTCGAACGCCGCGCTGCTGTTGTCGGGAACGTAGAAGCGTCCGCTGACGTACCAGACGACCTGGCCTGTCGGCGAGGCGCCAATCATCACGCGGTGGCTTTCTCCAGCGACGCTTTCTGATCGCTGATGAAGCGGAACACGTCGACCTTGCCGGCCTGATCGAGATGCTGCGAGACCTCGAAGAGTTGCACGGAGAGCAGCGTGTTCAGTCCCTCATCGAGCACGGTCTTGCGGCGCTCGAACGGCAGCTCGGAGATGTTCGCGATGAGCATGTTCTCGTCGAAGCGGCCGTACTGATCGAAGAACACGCCGGCCCACAACTCGTCGGTCTCCGCGTTCTGAAGGATGGTCATGAAGATCTCGCGCGCCTGATCTTCGCCGACGCGCTTTTCCAGCGCTTCGAACAAACGCCCGAACATGTCGTTGTACGTCGAGATGACTTTGAGCAACTCGGGCGAGTCTTCGACGTCGAGAAAGACCGGGCGGAACGACTTCTCTTCCGGCGCGATCTCGATGAGTCGCGCGGAGAGGAGCTGGAAGAGGATGCGCGTGACTTCGAACTCGGTGAGATCGGAGCGGCCGGTGAGCTCGCGAACGTTGAGCGTGCCGTCGATGTTCGTGTAGACCGCCATCTCGACGTCGGTCATGTCGAGCGCGCCGAAGTCGGGGACGACGCCCGGGACTTTGACGAAGACGACGTCGAGGCTCGGGATTTTCTCGCGGATGCGCGCCGACTCGTCGAGGCGGCGGATGCCTTCCATGATCACGCTCGAGGTGTTGATCTGCAGCATGATCCGCTCTTGCGCGAGGTCTTCGACGGAGTCGTAGAGCGCAAACTCGCCGTCTTTCCAGGTGAAGAGCGAGTAGATGATCTCGAGGACCTGATTCTTGACGCCCCACCAGAGGTCCTTCGGCGAGATGGCGCCCATCTGCACGAGGAGCTTGCCGTGGCGCAGTTGCGGCGTCACGCGGCGTTTGGACTCGTCGTACTGCTGCTGGGTGATCTTGCCGTTGCGCAACAGGAACTGGCCGAGGGAGTGTTCGGGGGAGTTGGAGCTGGCGAAGACGATCTCGCCTTCTTTCCAGTGGATGGAGCGCTCGAGCTGCAAGCGGCGGACGACGAGTTTGCCACCGGCACGGATCATTGCCAGGAAGCTGAGGACGTCAGGGAGTTGAATCCTCGTCAGATCGCCCTGAAGGACGGCTTTATCGGACATTTTCGGAGCGCGGACCGAAGTCGGTCACAACAATGCCATGCGAAACCGCAGACCGGCAAGCGATATTCGGCCGGCACGTTAGTGGGACCGCCGGCGTCCACGCCGGCTGTTCCCGGCGGCGTCTCGCCGACGGGGCGCGCGGCCGCGGACGGGACGTCCGCGGGACAGCCGCCGGGACGGCGGCGGTCCCTTTCACATCGCGCGCGGCACCAGGTCTCGCAACACCGCCACAGTCCGCGCGATCTCTTCCCTCGTCGTGAAGCGCGAGAGTGAGAAGCGCACAGTCGACTTCGCTTCGCTCGGCGTCAGGCCCATCGCGAGCAACACCGGACTCGGTTCAATGCGCCCCGACGAACACGCAGAGCCGGTTGACGCGGCGATGCCGGAGAGGTCGAGGCCGATGACGATCCCCTCGCCGTCCGCGTTGCGAAACGTCACGTTCGACGTGTTCGGCAAACGCGCGACGTTCGCGCCGTTGATCGTCACGTCGAGCGTCGCGCGCAGGTCCGATTCGAACGCATCGCGCAGCGCGGCGATCTCAGTCGACGCGGACGGCAATGCCGCCGCGACACCGAACGCTGCGGCGAGCGGCACGTTCTCCGTGCCCGCGCGGCGGCGGCGTTCCTGCGCGCCTCCGTAGAGATGCGCGCTCATGTTCGTGCCGCGCCGCACGTACAGCGCGCCGATGCCTTTCGGCGCGTGCAGCTTGTGCGCGGAGAGCGACAACGTGTCGCATCCGATCGCTTCGACATCGACCGCGATCTTGCCCGCGGCCTGCACGGCGTCGACGTGGAAGTGCACGCCGCGCTCGCGCGTCGCACGACCAATCTCCGCGACAGGTTGCACGACGCCGGTCTCGTTGTTCGCCATCATCACAGTGACGAGTCGCGTGGTGTCGCGCATCGCATTGACGACAGCAGACGCATCGACAACGCCGTCGCGCGATGGCGCGATCCACGTGACGTCGTGACCGCGACGCTCGAGCTCGCGAACTGCTTCAGCCACCGAGGGATGCTCGATGGCGGAGGTTACGATGTGGAAACCTTCATCTCGTGTGACCGCGCCAAAAATGGCAGCGTTGTTAGACTCGGTTCCGCCGCTGGTGAATACGAGCTCTCGCGCGGTCGCACCGATCAGACGGGCGACCGACTCACGCGCGCTTTCGATCACTCGGCGGGCAGACTGGCCTTCTCGATGAACCGACGAAGCATTGCCGTAGACGTCGCGCAGCGAGCTTTCGAGCGCGCGGAGCACGTCCGGGTGAATCGCAGTCGTAGCGTTGTTGTCGAGGTAAATCCGCATCACATTGGCAAAACCATGAAAATCGTGGCCGTCCTGTCGTTCGCGCTCGCTACAACCATACTCGGTCAAACTGCCACTCCACCAGCAGCGCCAAAGCAGCCAGACGAGAAATACGAGACGCTGCGCAAACTCTCCCGCCGCGAGCGGAAAGAGCGCATCGCCAAACTGAACGTGCGGCATCAGGATTTCGTCGGCAACGTCACGCCGATCATCTTCGACGCCGAGCTCGACACGTTCCTGACGCTCGAGAACGACACGCAACGCGACGCGTTCGTCGACGAATTCTGGCGTCGCCGCGATTTGCTGCAAGGCGGCCACGGCCGGTTCAAAGAGGTCTACTACAACCGTCTCGACGCGGCGAAGCAGTTGTTCAAGCGCATCGACAACGATCGCTCGAAAATGTTCCTGCTGCACGGACCACCCGACGCCGTCGTGCGCACCGAATGCGCGCGCGTGCTGCAGCCGATCGAGATCTGGAAGTACGCGGTGTTGCAGAACGTCGGCGCGGAACTACGCCTCGTCTTCTACAAACCGCGCGGCACCGGCGACTATCGCCTCTGGAATCCCCTCGGCGGCACCGCAGCGATCATGGACCTCATGGCCCTCGACAATCCGTCCGACGTCGAGGAAGCGCGGCCGCGCAAAGCCACGCAGATGTCGCAGAGTCCGTACGCATCGATCAGCCGCATCTCGATCGAGTGCAAAGACGGTCAGGAGTTGATGCAGGCCGTGACGCAGATGGTGCAACTGCGCGTCGATCTCCTGCGACTCTTCGAGCCGCCCGAGATGCAGCAGCAGGAGGACGCACAAAAAATCCTCCGCTCGATGGTCATCGCCAATCCGAACGCGCCGAAGCTCGACGCCGACTTCAGCGTGCGCTATCCCGGCAAGAACGGCAGCCGCACCGACGTGCAGATGGCGCTGCTCATTCCTCGCGCGCAACTCAAGGCCGCGGAAGTCAGCGGCGTCGAGGTCTACACGATCGACGTCGTCGGCGAAGTGTTGAAGGAAGACAACCTCTGGGAGAAGTATCGCTATCGCTTCGACTTCCCCGGCGACACGCAGGGCGAGCAGTTGCCGATCGTCATCGATCGCTTCCTGCGCCCGAATGACTACGTCTCGCGCATCAAGATCACCGATGCGAACGGCGGCGCTGAAGCAGTCGTAGAGAACGCGCTGACTGTGCCGGAAGTGTTCGAGGCGGAGACGCCGCAGGTCACCTCGATTGAACCGAAAGAAGCCGTTGCCGCGATCACCGCGGTCGCGGCGCCCGCGCCTGTTGCGGAGCCGAAGAAACCGGCGCTGCGCATCGTGCCGCCGTCGGACGGAATCGTCAGCGGGATTCAGACCGTCGAGACGC
>DASVNL010000778.1:0-1836 GCA_036383875.1 Thermoanaerobaculia bacterium | reverse complement strand
TTCGACGATCAGATCTCCGACATCGCGAAAAAGTACGAGAACAAGCTCTCGTTCCTCTACACCGGCCCCTGGCCTCCGTACAACTTCGTGAATATTCGCCTCAAGCTCGAGCGCGCGGACAGGTAGTCGAATGGCCTTCATCCTCGACGACATCCTCCTCCTCCCCATCACCGGCCCGATCTCGGGCTTCAAGTGGGTCATGAACACGATCCAGAAGATGGCCGACGAGGAGCTGATGAACGATCAGCCGTGGAAGGAACGGCTGATCGAGCTGCAGATGCGGCTCGAGCTCGGGGAGATCAGCGAAGAGGACTACACCGTCGAAGAGGCGGTGGTGTTCCAGGCGCTGCGCGACATCCGCGCGCGCAAGGAAGCGCTGGCGCGCCAGTACGCGGACGAGGACGACGGCGGCATCGGCGTCTACACGGGATACGGGGAACGATGAGAGATGAGCGATGAGCGATGAACCTCATCGCGAGTTTTGACGCGCTGCGCGAAAGGCGCGTCGTTCTCATCGGCGGGAAAGGCGGAGTCGGAAAAACGACGATCGCCACCGCGGCCGCACTGCACTACGCGCAATCCAAACCAACGATCCTTTTCACCACCGATCCCGCCTCGAATCTAGCGGATCTCTTCTCCCGCCAACCGCCAACCGCCAACCGCCAACTGACGCTCGAATCACTCGACGCGCAAGCGCTCTACGCGCGCTTCCTCGAAACGAATCTCCCGTCATTTCTCGAGATCGGCGATCGCGGGACGTATCTCGATCGCGAGGAGCTGCGCCGGTTGTTCGAGTTGTCGCTGCCGGGCATCGACGAGTTGATGGCGTGGATGCGCATCGGCGAGCTCGCCGAGGAACACGCCGAGGCGATGCTCGTCGTCGACACGGCACCGACGGGCCACACGATGCGCATGCTCGCCGCGTCGGATCACTTCGCGCAGGTCGCGGGCGCGCTCGATGCGATGCAGGAGAAGCATCGCGCGATGGTGTTCCAGTTCACGCGCCGCGACGTGCGCGACGCGATGGACGCATTCATCGACGACTTCGACGCGCGCGCGAAGCGGCGTCGCGAGTTGTTGAAGACTCACGGCGCGTTCGTGCCGGTCACGCTAGCGGAGCCGCTCGTAATCGAACAAACGCAGCGACTGATCGGCGAGGTCGAGATCGACGTGCCGTTCGTCGTGCTGAATCGCTCGCGCGGCGAAGACGTGAATCTGCAACGCGAAGTTGTGCACGCGCCGCGTGCGTGTGTGCCGCTTGATTCGGCGGAGAGGATTCGCGAGTGGAGTTTGGGACGCGAAACTGCGATGGAGCCGCCGCAGGCTGGAAGCCCGCGGGCCGGCCGGCTGGAAGCCGGCGCTCCGGTTCTCTTCTTCGCGGGCAAGGGCGGCGTCGGGAAGACGTCGTGCTCCGCGTCGGTCGCGCTGCAACTCGCGACGCGCAATCCGGACAAGCGCTACGTTATGATCTCCGTCGATCCCGCGCATTCGCTGCGCGACCTCTTCGCGACGATCACGCCGCCGCCGAATCTCGCCGTCGAAACGATCGACACTCGCGCGAAGTGGCGCCGTTTCCGCGATTCCCTCGGCAAAGAGATCGCCGGCGCCTTCGACGCACTCGCGCCGCGCGGTATGTCGCTGCCGCACGATGCCGAGGCGATGCAGCATTTGATCGAGATCGCGCCGCCGGGCGCTGACGAGCTGTTCGCGATCACGCGACTCGCGGATCTCATCGCGGATGAAAGTATCGCGGGCGTGATCGTCGACACCGCGCCGACGGGCCACTTTCTTCGACTGCTCGAACTGCCGCGCGCCGCGGGTGAATGGGTGCGCGAG
>DASVNL010000777.1:0-5124 GCA_036383875.1 Thermoanaerobaculia bacterium | reverse complement strand
CTCGAGAATCAGGAGATCAACCGCCTCAATCGCGTGAACGCGGGCATCCTCGATCTCGAGTTGAAGAAGGTGAAGTTCCTCCGCTTCTACTCGTTCCTGCAAGGCACGATCATCAACACGACGCGCGCGGCGCTGCTGTTCCTGATGCTGTGGCTCGTGTTCAAGCGCTCGATCTCGATCGGCGAGTTCTACGCGCTCTTCTTCTACTCGTTCCCCGTCTTCTCGCCGCTCGCCGAGCTGGCCGCGATCATCGCGCAGTATCAGGAAGCGAAAGCGAGCATGGAGAAGCTCGAGGAAGTCCTGGCCATCGCGCCTGCGCCGAAGCCCGAGCATCCGGTCGCGATCGGACCGCTGAAGTGGGTCGGCTTCGAAGACATGTCGTTCACGTATCCGTCGTCCGATCAGCCATCGCTCGAATCGATCGACCTCGCATTCCGCGCGGGTGAGACCGTCGCATTCGTCGGACCATCGGGATCGGGCAAGACGTCGCTCGTGAAGTTGCTCGTCGGACTCTATCGTCCGACGGAAGGCCGCCTCGCCGTGAACGGCACCGACTCTCGCGAGGTCGATCTCGATGAGCTCCGCTCGCGCATCGGCCTCGTCACGCAGGACACGCAACTCTTCGCCGGCACGATCCGCGACAACCTGCTGTTCGTGAATCCGAACGCAACGGACGACGACTGCCTCGCGGTGCTCCGACAAGCCGCAGCACTCCCGATCATCGAACGCGGCGGCAAAGGCCTCGACACGAAGATCGGCGAAGGCGGAATCAAAATCTCCGGCGGCGAACGCCAGCGCCTTGCCATCGCTCGCGCGCTTCTGCGCGATCCCGAACTGCTGATCTTCGACGAAGCCACATCGAGCCTCGACTCGATCACCGAAAAGTCGATCACCGAAACGATCCGCCACCTGACAACGGGCGATCACAAACGGATGACCGTCCTCGTCGCCCACCGCCTCTCGACCATCGCCCACGCGCAACGCATCTACGTCCTCGCAAAAGGCAAGATCGTCGAGACCGGAACCCACGATTCGCTGCTCGACGCCAACGGCCTGTACGCCGCCCTGTGGCGCGAACAGAGCGCGCGTCGCGAAGAGGTGGCGGCGTAGAGGGCAAGGGACCGCAGGCGTCCTCGTCGGCGGTCCTTGCAACTGCCTACTCGACCTTCGCCGAGTTGCTCATCTCCGACGTCATCGTGTTCGAGCCGCCGATGGAGTTCGTCGTCACGGAACGCGGCGGCGTCGGGCGGGCGAGGTAGTTCCATTGGAAGCGCGTCCAGGTGGTGGTGATCCACTTGCCGCGGAGGTCGCCGGGGATTGCCCACGTGTGGGTGGCGTTGTCGGAGTCGCCGGGGTAGCTGGAGGAGAGCCATTGCTCGCCGTCGCCGTCGGGGGCGTCGTTCGCGTAGAAGTCGACGATGCCGGAGTTGCCGTACGGTGCGAGCAACTCGCTGTCGAGCCGGAACGTCACCAGCGTGCGATTCGTCTGCGCGTCGTACCGCGCGGACAGCACGACCGGCGCGTTCGTCGGACCGTTGGTGTCGTCGCCGACCGGCGGCGTCACGCCGTCGAGGCCCCAGTCGATGGCGAGGCCGCCGTTGTTCTTCATCGAGTTCTCGCGAATGTCGACGTTCCGCGCACTGCTCGCGACGGCGATGGCCATCTCCGGATGGTTCGCGATCACGTTGCCGAAGGCCTCGAAGAAACGCACGCCCGGTCCGATGAAGATGCCGCTCGCGCCGTTGTTCTCGATGCGATTGTTGCGCAGCGACGCGAAGCCGTCCCACATCCACACGCCGCTGTACGTGTTGTTGCTGATCACGTTGTCGCGCAGCATTCCGTTCGCGCCATCGAGACGCACGCCGCGCAGATTCGGCCACGGCTTGCCGCTCGGATCGACGCCGATGAAGTTCTCGGTGACGAGATGCCGATCGGGTTGATCGACGTTCGACACGTACTGGCCGCACGGACGATTCTCGCGGAACCACAACGCCTGATCCGCATCGAAGCCGCCAAGCGACAGTCCGCGGATCACGGCCTCGCAACTCGAATGCATCTCGATGCCGTTGTGCGCGAGATGACCATCGATCGCAATCACCGGCCCGTTCGGATTCGTATCGCCCGTCGTCGTGCGCTGCGACTGCCCGTCGATGAACACGCGATCCGCAAGGATCGGCGCCAGCGGCGACAGCGGCGTGATCGTGAACCATCCCTCGGCCGGAACCGGCGCCGGAATCTCGAACACGATCTTGCACGCCTTGAGCGAGCCCCATTCATTCGCCTCGTCGAACGCGGCGCGCAATGAGCCCGGTCCTGCGTCGCCGGTGTGCGTGACGCCGATCCAGCGATACGTCTGCACGATCGCCGACGCTTCGAGCGATGGAAAGTCCTGCGGCAAATCGCTCGTGCCGTTCAACGTGAGCTTCGTCTCGCCGCCCTCGCGTCCCGCAGCCGGTCGCACCGCGACGATGATGTCGCGCGAGCATCGGCAGGCCTCGTCGAGTTGCGGCATCACGCACTCCGCGGACCCGCCATCGCTCGCGATCGTGCACGTCACGAGCGAAGAAGACGGCGTGATGCTCTCGATGATCCCGTTCGTCGCGACGTACTTGCCGCGCACGTTCGTGGCCGGACTGTCGTCGTAGTTCCGCAAGTCGGTGACGAATCGCGCCGGCACTCCCGGATCGATGCGCTTGGCCAGCGGTGCGACGCCACTCGCAATGTACGCGGTGACGCGCGTCGTCAACGTGAACGACGCCGTATTGTTCGCGAGGTTCGGATCGGGCGTGTCGGACGTCGTCGTCGCCGTCATCGTGTACGTCGCGTTCGCTTGCGGCGCCACGACGTGAAAATCGAACACGACGGTGTCGCCGACGATCTGCAGCGTGTCCTTGCGACAGACGATCGGCCGCGCCGCCGGATCCCCGCAATTCAGACTCTCGCTGTAAACCGTCAGCCCCTCGGGGATCTCGACCGTGAGCACGACATTCTTCGCGATGCTGGGACCGAAGTCGTAAACCCAGAACGCGTAGTGACGGTCGCCGTTCGTCCACGGCGTGATGCCGATGTCGGCGGAGTCGGCGAACAACGGGACAGCGGCGAAGAGGAGCGAGAGGAGGATCGCGCGGTATCTCATCGGGACGTCTATCAGTACGGAGCTCGCTGCAGTTTAGTTGGGGGGACGTGCCGCAGCGTGCTCGACCTGAAGGAACGCGCGCGTCGCCGCGTGCTGCGGATGCGTGAGCACCACGCGAGGATCGCCTTCCTCGACGACCTCGCCATCCGCGAGGACGATCACGCGCGTCGCAAACTCGCGCGCGAAGTCATCGTCGTGCGTCGTGATGACGAGCGTGCGGCCGCCGGTGGTCAACGCACGCAGCGTCTGGCCGAGCTCCACGCGACGCGCCGGATCGAGTGACGCCGTCGGCTCATCCATCAACAGGAGCGGCGGCTCGATGGCCATCGCGCGTGCGATCGCCACGCGTTGCGCTTCGCCGCCCGAGAGCTCACGCGGCCAGGCATCGCGACGATGTGCGACGCCGAGGGATTGGAGCAGTTGGTTGGCGCGACGTTCGGCGTCTGCGCGAGAGATCTTCGCGACCTGCATCGGCGCGAGTGTTACGTTTTGCAGCGCCGTGAGGTGCTCCCACAGAAAGTGATACTGAAACACCATACCGACGCGGCGTCGCAGTTCGCGCGTCGTTGCACGATCGAGCGATCGACCCGATTGCAGGACGACGCCGCCGACGTCGATCGTGCCGCCGTCGAACGGCTCGAGCGCGGTGATCGCGCGCAGCACAGTCGTCTTGCCGCCGCCGCTCAATCCCATCAGCGCGACGAGCTCTCCTTGCGCGACGTCGAACGAAACGCCGCGCAACACTTCGCGCGCGCCGCGACGCAGACGGAGATCGTGAATGCGAAGCACCGAGCTCATAGCGAAGCCGCCTTCCAGCGCGTTTCGAGCGCGCGCGCCAGTCGCGCCAGCGGCAGCGACATCGCGAGGTAGAGCGCCGCGCAGAGCAGGCCGGGGATGACCCAACTGCCGATGTTCGCGGCGAAGATCTGCGTTTGCTTCGTCAGTTCGACGACGGTGATCACGGAGACGAGCGACGAGTCTTTGAGCAGCGCGACGAAGTCGTTGGTCATCGGCGCGAGTGCGAGGCGGAAGGCCTGCGGTCCGCGCACGAAGCGGAAGACCTGAAACTCGGTCATGCCGAGGATGCGCGCGGCTTCGAGTTGTCCTCGGGGGACCGCCTCCATCGCGCCGCGATAGATCTCACTCTCGTACGCCGCGTAGTTCAGCCCGAGTCCGACCAGCGCCGCGACGAACGCGGGAAGTTTGATGAACGCCGAAAGGCCGTAATAGAGAACGAAGAGCTGCAGCAGCACCGGCGTGCCGCGAATCACTTCGACATACAACGTCAGCGCGGCGCGAATGATTGGGTGCCCATACACCCGGCCCGTCGCGACGAGCACGCCGATGAGCACGGCCAGCGCCATCGCCAGGCACGACATCGCGATCGTGATCGCTGCCGCGCGCAGCAGCGCCGGCAGATAGCGAATCAGCGCGTCGGTCTGAGAGATGGTCTTCACCGGCTTCGCAGCCGCGACCGCAGGCTTCGCCGAATCGGCGAGCACCTGATCGAAGAACGGCTGCTGGAACTCGTCCCAGATCTCCCACTTGCGATAGATGCGCTCGAGCGTGCCGTCGCGCATGCGCGCCTTCAGGATCGCGTCGACCTGATCGCGCAACGCGGTGTTCTCGCGCGCGAGAACGATGATGTAGTGCCCTTTCGCGACTGGCGTGTCGTAGTGCGTGAAGAGTCCCGGCGTGCGACGCATCGATCGCGCGGCGATGATGTTGTCGAGCAGCACCGCGTCGAGTCTCCCCTGCTGCAGATCCTCGTACGGATGCACGTCGTCGTCGTACGACACCGCGGTGATGCCGAGCTTCTTCTCCGCATCGAGCAGGATCTCGTACGCGATCGTCCCGCCGAGCGTCCCCACGCGACGCCCGCGAAAATCGGCGAGCTCTTTGAACTTCTCGCGATCCGCCTCTCGCACGGTGAGCGTCTCCGTGAATGTGTAGTACGGAATCGTCGCCGCCAGCGCTGCGCGACGTCC
>DASVNL010000776.1:0-1515 GCA_036383875.1 Thermoanaerobaculia bacterium | reverse complement strand
CTCGCGCACCGCGAGTTGTGCGACGTGTTCGAGCGTGCGCTGGTAATCGAGCGATGACGCAAGCAGCTGCGACGCCTCGGCGAGGAACGTCGCGCGATCGCGCTCGCGACGCAGTTCCTGTTCGGCGCGAACGCGCGCGACGCCGAACGCGATCTGCCCGGCGATCGTCTGCGCGAGTTGCACTTCAGTCTCGACGCGCACGTGAACCTCGGCGAAGTACAGCATGAACTTGCCGATCACGAGTCCGTTGTAAATCAGAGGAAAGAAACCGAGCGCGCGAATGCCTTCGCGTTCGAAGACAGGTCGATAGCCGGCGAGTGAGGCGTCGGCTTGCACGTCTTCGATGACGATCGGTTCCGCGTCGCGCGAGTCGGGTCGCCATGGCGTGTGTCCGTTCACCGCGGTGCGGTAGTCATCGGAGAGACCGCGCCACGCGACGAAGCTCATCACCTCTTTCTCATCGAAGAGAAGAATGGAGGCGCGATCGACGCCGAGGCCGGACTGCAGGGCATCGAGCGCCGCGTCGTACACGGACGACAACGTGGCGGAGCGGCTCATCGCGTCGGTGAGCCTGCCGATTGCTGCGAGACCTTGGTCGATCATCGATGCCGCGATTGTACGGTCTCATGCGCACGCGCCAAGCGAACTGAGACATACGAGTCCGCAGGATTTTGATGAGGGAGCCCATGCGTTTGGTGCGCATGACCTTCGTTGTACACTGCGCCGTTCTCCGGCCCGGCCGGCAGTGCGAAATCAAAGTCGTCGTGAGCTCTCAGTGAATCCAAACCCTCAGTACCTTCTCAGCGGTCTTCGTCCAACGGGCCGCGTTCATCTCGGAAACTACTTCGGCGCGATTCGTAACTGGGTCGAGCTGCAGGATCGCTATCGCACGTTCGTGTTCATCGCGGACTGGCATGCGCTGACGACCGACTACGCCGATCCGTCGAAGGTGCGGCAGGCGACGTTCGAAGCGACCGCGGATCTGCTCGCGGCCGGCATCGATCCGGATCGCAGCGTGCTGTTTCTGCAGTCCGAAGTGAAAGAGCATGCGGAGCTGCATCTGCTCCTTTCGATGATCACGCCGTTGCCGTGGCTCGAGCGCGTGCCGACATTCAAGGATCAGCAGCAGCAGCTCCAGGAGAAGGATCTCAACACGTACGGCTTCCTCGGCTATCCGCAATTGCAGACCGCCGACATCATCATCTATCGCGCGAACTACGTGCCGGTGGGCGAGGACCAGGCGTTCCACCTCGAGCTTTCGCGCGAGATCGTGCGCCGCTTCAACAATTTCTACGGCGACGTTTTCCCGGAGCCGCAGCCGCTCTTCACCGCGACGCCGAAAGTCCCGGGACTCGACGGCCGCAAGATGTCGAAGTCGTACGGCAACGCCATTCCGCTGACCGCGTCGGCGGATGAAGTGCGTTCACTCGTCTCGACCATGTTCACGGATCCGAATCGCGTGCGTCGCAGCGATCCAGGCAATCCCGACATCTGCAATCTCTTCCAGTTCCACAA
>DASVNL010000775.1:0-2983 GCA_036383875.1 Thermoanaerobaculia bacterium | reverse complement strand
AGTATTGAGCCAATGGCGGATTTTATGTTTCGCGCGCGAGGTCGCGACCATGTTCAGCCACTCGCGGCTGGGCGTCTGGGTCGGACCGGTGAGGATTTCGAGGATGTCGCCGTTCTTGAGCTGCGTGCGCAGCGGAACGAGTTTTCCGTTCACCCGCGCGCCGACACAGTGATTGCCTACGTCGGTGTGAATGCGATATGCGAAATCGAGCGGCGTCGCGCCGCGCGGAAAGGCGAAGACGTCGCCCTTCGGAGTAAAGGTATAGACCTCGTCGGGATAGAGGTCGATTTTCAGTGAATTGAGAAAGACGCGCGGGTCTTTGATTTCGTGCTGCCACTCGACGAGCTGGCGGAGCCACAGGAAATTCTTATCGTCCGGATGCGCGCCGACGCGGCCTTCTTTGTATTTCCAGTGGGCCGCGATGCCTTGTTCGGCAATGAGGTCCATTTCGCGCGTGCGGATCTGCACCTCGAACGGCTGGCCTTTTTCCGCAACCACTGTCGTATGCAGTGACTGATAGAAGTTCGGCTTCGGCATCGCGATGTAATCCTTGATCCGGCCCGGAACGGGACGCCAGATCTGATGGATGATGCCGAGGGCGGCGTAGCAGTCTTTGACGGAGGGAGTGATGATGCGGAAGGCCAGATAGTCGTAAAGCTGGCCGATGTCGATGTCCTGACGGCGCATCTTCGTCCAGATCGAATACATCGATTTGACGCGGCCGTGGACTTCGCCTTCGATCTCGTTGTCCTTCAGTTTCCGCGCGAGCATCTCGCGAATGCGATCGACGACGTCGCCCGAAATTGCCATCTTGTCTTCGACGGCTTTGTGCAGTTCCTCGTATTCGCGCGCGTGCAGATAGCGCAGCGAGAGATCTTCGAGCTCGGCCTTGATCGCGCCCATGCCGAGGCGGTTGGCGATCGGCGCGTAGATCTCCATCGTTTCTTTGGCGACGGCGATGCGCTTCTCTTCGGCCAGGTACTGCAGCGTGCGCATGTTGTGCAGCCGGTCCGCGAGCTTGACCAACACCACGCGCAAGTCCGAGACCATGGCCAGCAGCATTTTGCGAAACGTCTCGGCCTGTTGCTCTTCCTTTGAGACGTACGCGTAGCGCGAGATTTTCGTGACGCCGTCGACGAGCTCGGCGACCTGCTCGCCGAACAGGTCCTGCAGCGTTTCTTTCGTCGTCAGCGTGTCTTCAATGACGTCGTGCAAGAGACCGACGGCGATGGACGTCTCGTCGAGCCGCATGTCCGCGAGGATGTACGCGACGTTGAGCGGATGAATGAGGTAGGGCTCGCCCGAGCTTCGGACCTGCCCGCGGTGTTCCCGCGCGGAGAAGATGTACGCCTTCTGCAGCAGTTCCTCGTCGAAGTCGGGTTTGTACTGTTCGACTTTGTCGAGGATGTCTTCGAAGCGGATCATGGATGGTTGTCCGAGCCGGCGAGTATAACGGGCGGAGCGGTTCGAGAGTTCCCAGCTGTTTTGGGTTGTCGGTTGTCGGTTGTCGGTTGTCAGGATCGATCAACTCACCTTCGGTGCTCCCGACAACCGACAACTGGCAACCGACAACCCGAAAACCAGGCACGACTCGTGCTGCCTCGCTCAGCCGTAAGCCGCCGGACGGCGCGTAGCCGCACCGGGGGCGCCGGGTAACACAAAAGGAGGTTTTTTCGTGTCCAAGCGTCTCTCGAAATCCGTATTGTTTTTTGTGGTGCTGCTCGTCGCGGTCGCGGCAATCCCCGCGTTCGCAGGCCCCGTCCCCTCCAAGACGGCGGTCAATCAGAGCCTCGAGTCGCGTGATGCGGACCTGCAGGTGGTCCGTGACATCGCGTCGAACGAGGACATCAAGGCCGTTCTGACCGCGAACGGCTTCACCCAGGCTGAGGTCGACCAGAAGCTCGCGCAGATGTCGTCGCAGGACCTCCACCAGCTCGCGTCGAACCTCGAGCAGCTCCAGCCCGCCGGCCTCACTCGTCAGGAATGGATCTGGATCGGCATCGGCGCCCTCGCCGCTCTGATCCTGGTCATCGCTCTCGAATAGGCTTCACGAGGCCATGAAAAGGACGGGCGAGCTCGCAAGGGCTCGCCCGACTCATTGCATGAAGAAATTGCTTCTGCTTGCGGCTGCTCCTCTCCTTCTGACGTCCTGCGTCTACTGGACTCCCATGTCCCGCGCGACGTCGAATCAGGCTGTCGTCATCCCCGACGTCCCCATGCAACGCTGGGACATCAAGTCGTGCGGCGCCGGCTCGCTCACCGCGGTCCTGCAACGCCACGGCGACACGACCACGATGAAGGAATGGGAAGCCGTACTGCCAAAGACGCGCGGCGGCGTGATGTCGATCGACCTCGTGCACGCGGCGCGCTCGAAAGGCTACGAAGCAAACCTCGTCACGGGCTCGCGCGAGATCATCGACGCCGAGCTTCGCGCCGATCGCCCGGTCATCCTGATGCTCAAAGTCATCCAGGCGCCCGGCAAGAGCTTCGACTTTTTCCACTACATCGTCATCGACGGCTACGACCCCGTGAAGCACGTCTATCGCACGCAATTCGGCGATGGCCACGCGCGCTGGGTTCCGCTCGAGCGACTCGCGCCGGCGTGGAAGTCGACGAAGAACGCGACGATCATCGTGCATCAGGCAGATCCGAATGCGGGCGCGTTGCGCGCGGCCGTGCAACTCGAAGACGAAGGCAAGTACGCGCTCGCGGCGCACGCGTACCGTGAAATCCTCCAGAAAGACCCGAAGTCCACCCTCGCCTGGACGAACCTCGGCAACGCCGAAATGCGAGCGGGACGTCGTCCTGCCGCCGAAGAGGCGTTTCGCAAGGCACTCGAATTGGATCCCGAGGCGGCGGATACGCTGAACAACCTCGCGTGGCTCCTGTATGAGGAGAAGAGGATGGACGAGGCCGAGCCGATCGCGCGACGCGCGGTCATCGCGCCGGCGCCCGACGCGTGGACGCGACTCGACACCCTCGC
>DASVNL010000774.1:0-3661 GCA_036383875.1 Thermoanaerobaculia bacterium | reverse complement strand
GTGCGACACGGCGCGCCGAAGCCCGTGCTCGAGGCGCCGGACATCAACGCGCTCGCGAAGTCAGCCGCCCAGTAGTCCGACCAACTTCCCTGCCTCTCCCGCGAGAATCGGAGCGAGGATCGCGGCGAGACGCGTCAGGATGTCGGTGACGCTGAGCGTGAGACCTCGCTCTTCCAGCCACTTCGCGCGTTGCGCTTCCGTACCCTGAGTTCCGACGAGCACGTTGGCTCGCTGGCGAAGGATGAGATACGCGGGCAGGTAAATCGTCGCGAGCAGCGTCGCGTAGTAAACGCCCCAGACGCGCATCAGCGAGGACGCCAGCAGCTTCAGCGATTCCTGCGCGGAGTCTTGCGCGACCAGGACCACCCACTCGTACAACGCGGAGAGTCGCAGCATGCTCGCGATGAGCAGCGCCGTCCCGACGTACAGCACGTACGTGAGACTGCGCATCCGCGATGCGAGGTCGCGGTCGGTATCGGGAGTATCGGCCGTGGCGGGGACGAGCAGAATCGCGAGTGCGCACGCGAGCAGGCCGACGGCGAACGCGCCGCCGCGCTCCTGAAGGACCACAAACTCGGTGGCGTTCGGACAGTTCTTCTCTACCTGCAGATTCAGGATTTCGACGGTGGTCGGCATGAACGCCTCGCGTGGAATCAGCGCGCATGCGAGGCCGAGCACCATCGCTCCGATGAGAACGGCGGCGCGCCATGTCGAACTGCGGCGCCAGATCAGAAGCAACGCAAACAACGCCGCGACGCACTGAACGGAGAAGAGCAGTTGCGACGCCGCGGCGAAGGAAAACATCCCGCCCAGCGAGCGCGAATTTTCCGGCGAGTACGCGGTGGCGCGACACTGCGGCGAGAACGAGAAGTCGCCCATCATCGTCTTCTGAAAGCCGATGCCGAGGAGTGCGACGACGAACATTGCGATCAGCGGGACGAGGACGACGAGCCACGCAGGTTTCTTCATGCACATAGGAGAGACGCAGGCGCGTCACTTCCCACCGATGTACTCTTCGATCCGTGACGATCGAATATCGCGACGTGACGGTGCTCGCCGGCGGGACGGCGATTCTCGATCGCATCGCGCTGACGATTCGGCGCGGACAGCGCGTCGCGTTTCTCGGTCGCAGCGGCGCAGGGAAAACCACGGCGTTGAAAGTCATCAACGGACTCGTGACGCCGGCCAGCGGCTCGCTGCTGATCGACGGGACTTCGCTCGCGGACAGTGACGTCGTCGCGTTGCGTCGCGGCATCGGATACGTGATGCAGCAGCCGGCGCTCTTTCCGCATCGCACGGTCTACCAGAACATCGCGACGGTTCCGCAGTTGCTGGACTGGCCCGAAGATCGAACGCGCGACCGCGCGACCGCGCTGCTCGCGAAACTCGAGCTGCAGCCGGACGCGTTCAGCGATCGCTATCCGCGGCGACTCTCCGGCGGCGAGCAACAGCGCGTCGCAATCGCGCGTGCGCTCATCGCGTCGCCGTCGATCCTTCTTTGCGACGAGCCGTTCTCCGCGCTCGATCCTTTGATCCGCGCCGACTTGCAGACGTTGCTCGTCGACGCCGCGCAGGAAACGACGCTCGTATTCGTCACGCACGACGTGCGCGAGGCGATGCGCATCGGGCAGCGCATCGTCGTGTTCGACGCGGGCCGCGTCGTCGCGGACACGACGCCGGACGCGCTCGCGTCGCACGAACATCCGCTCGTGAGAAGATTCGCGGCATCGGTCTCATGACGCTTCTGCGACTCACCGGCGAGCATCTCGGCATCGTGCTGATCGCGGTCGCCGTCGCGATCGCCGCAGGCGTGCCCCTCGGCACACTCGCCCATCGCCGCCGCCGCGCCGGCACCGTCGCGCTCAAAGTCACGGACATGATCCAGACCGTCCCGTCGCTCGCGCTGTTCGGATTCCTCATCCCGCTGCCGTTCATCGGCGGGATCGGCGCGCGCCCCGCGATCGTCGCACTCGTTCTCTACTCGCTCCTGCCGATCGTGCGTAGCACGCTGGTCGGACTCGCGCGCATCGATCCGTTCGTGCGCGAAGCCGCCGTCGCGATGGGCATGACCGATCGTCAACTGTTGTGGCGCGTCGAGCTGCCGCTTGCGACTCCCGCGATCGTCGCAGGGATTCGCATCGCGACTGTGACGGCGATCGGCGTCGCGACGATTGCAGCGGCGATCGGCGGCGGCGGACTCGGGACGCTGATCTTTCGCGGCGTCGCGATGGTCGACACGAAGCTGATCCTGTCGGGCGCGCTGCCGGCCGCGTTGCTCGCACTCGTCGCCGACACGGTGCTGACGCGCGTCGAGCGGTACTTTGCACGTCGCCGAGGAGAGGTATGAAGAAGGTTTTGGCTGTGGTGGTGCTGCTGGTGGTGGCGTGTTCGCCGAAGAAAGAAGACCGCCCGATCGTCGTCGGCTCGAAGAACTTCACCGAGTCCGTGATCCTCGGCGAGCTCCTCGCGCAGAAACTCGAAGGCGCTGGCTGCAAAGTCGATCGCCGGCTGAACATGGGCGGCACCTTCGTGTGCGACGCGGCCGTGCGCGGCGGATCGATCGACGCGTACGTCGAATACTCCGGCACCGCGCTCACCGCGATTCTCAAGCAGCCGTCGAGCAACGATCGCGCGGCGGTCGAGCGCAACGTGCGCGCTGCGTACGAAGCCGCGAAGTTGCGCTGGTCACCGGCACTCGGATTCAACAACACCTTCGCGATGATCGTGCGTCGCAGCACCGCGACGCAGCAGAACCTGCGCACCATCTCCGACCTCGCGCGCATCGCGGCGACCGTGCGTCCGGGATTCGGCTACGAGTTCACCGAGCGCCCGGACGGCTGGACCGGATTGCAGAACGCGTACGGACTCAAGGTCGCGCAAGCGCCGCGCACGATGGACCTCGGCCTCACGTACAAAGCCCTCGCGACCGGCGAGATCGATCTCATCGCCGGCAACTCGACAGACGGATTGATCGAGCCGCTGAGCCTCGTGATCCTCGAAGACGATCGCCACTACTTTCCGCCGTATGACGCCGTGGTCGTGCAGCGCACCGACCTCGACGAGCGCTGCAAAGGCGCGTCGGCCGCGCTCGAATCGCTGGGCGGCACCATCGACGATGCGGCGATGCGCAAGCTCAACTACGAAGTCGACGGCAAGAAGCGCGAAGTCGGAGCAGTCGTACGCGAGTGGCTCGCGAAAAAGTAATCACGCGAAAAAGTACGGCACCTCGGCCGCCGACTCCGGCGGAGTGAACACAGGCATCATCATCCGCCGCTCATCGCGTGCGGCGTCGGCGATGTCGAGTCCGACGGCGAGCCAGCCGGCGCGTACCGCGCGTTGCGGCTCGCTCCCCGCTCCGTACAACTCACCCGCTGCGCGCCACGTCGCGTCGGCGCAGTGCTGGAAGCGCGAGCGCGGTCCAAGGTCGCGCGTCAGCGCGCGATACCAGATGCGGCCGGCGACTTCCCACGCGCGACCGCCGAGCATCGTCGCGACGCGATAGAACGCGTGATTCGGGATGCCGGAGTTGATGTGCACGCCGCGATCGTCGGCGGACGTCTTCACGTAGTGGCGCATGTGCGACGGCTGCGGATCGCGGCCGATGATGCGGTCGTCGTACGCGGTGCCGGGTGCTTTCATTGAGCGAATCGCGACGCCGTTC
>DASVNL010000773.1:0-10000 GCA_036383875.1 Thermoanaerobaculia bacterium | reverse complement strand
CACGTGCTGCAGCAGGAAGACGCAAAGACGAAAGCGCGCAAGTGGATGCTCGACCAGATGCCGCTCGTGCAAGGCGCAGTCGTCGTGCTCGACGTGAAGTCGGGTGAGGTACGCGGACTGGTCGGCGGCTACGACTTTCAGATGTCGAAGTTCAATCGCGCAGTGCAGTCGCGCCGTCAGACGGGTTCGTCATTCAAGCCGTTCGTGTACGGCGCCGCATTCGAAAACGGACTGACGCCGGCGGACACGCTGTTCGATGCGCCGGTCGCGATCCCGGTCGGCGATCAGATGTACTCGCCGAAGAATTACTACGGAAAATACGCGGGGATCGTGACGATTCAGCGTTCGCTGGAGTTGTCGATCAACGTGCCGGCGGTGAAGACGTACATGATGACCGGCGGCGATCGCGTCGTCGATTTCGCCCGCCGCCTCGGCATCACCGCCGATCTTCCGAAATATCCCTCGCTCTCTCTCGGCGCCGCCGGTGTGTCGCCCGTCGAGATGACGGCCGCGTACAACGTGTTCGCGAACAACGGTGTGTACACGAAGCCGCGGTACATCCAGAAGATCACGGATCAGACGGATCGCGTGCTGGACGAGATCCCGTCGGAGTTATCCGAGGCGACTTCACCGCAGGTGGCGTTCGAGATTGCGTACATGATGAAGGGCGTGATCGATCGCGGTACCGCGTACGCCGCACACACGCTCGCCAAACCGCTCGCCGGAAAAACCGGCACGACGAATGGCTACACGGACGCATGGTTCATCGGGTTCTCGCCCGAGTACACAGTCGGTGTCTGGACAGGCTACGACGATCCAAGCAAATCACTCGGCGGCGGCGCCACCGGCGCGGACGTCGCGCTGCCGATCTGGATCGATATCTTCAAGCAGCTCGAAGATCAGAAGCTCCGCACGGCTAAGGAAGACTTCGAACCGCCTCCGGGTGTCGTGATTGTTCCGATGGATCTACCAACCGGCCGTCGCGGCACAGGTCCCTGCAGCCGCGTGGTGATGCAGGCGTTCGTCGCAGGGCAGGAGCCGGACAAGGACTGCAGCGGGGCGTCAGTGCAAGTCAGTAAACTACCGTACTACCTGCAGCGTCCGTTCTACACGCCAAAGGAAGCGGAGCCGACGCAAGCCGCGAACGACGCAAGCGCGCAAGCCGGCGAAGGCGCCGAGTCTCCCGCGCCCGCGACCGAGCCGCCCACGACCACCGATACGAGTGGCCAGCCCACCAGTTCACCCTGAGCGAAGCCGAAGGGTCAACGGAGCCCTCGCGCAGCGTTACCTTCGAGCGGAGGCTCCGCTGACCCTTCGACTTCGCTCAGGGTTGACTAGCGGCGAGGCCTTACGAGGCAGCCGACACGTAGCGCGTGATCATGTCGACGATCTTGTCGCGCGTGAGCGGTTTGCGCATCCAGGCGTTCGCGCCGGAGCTGGGGAACATCTCCTCGAGCGAACGTTCGGGGAGATCCGAGATCAGAACGATCGGGATGTCCTTCTTGTTCGACTGAGACTTCAGCACCTCGCTCAGACGGTTGCCTTTGATGCTTGGCAGATTCACGTCGAGGAAGATGATGTCCGGCGTATTGCTCGCCAGAACGTGATTGAACTCAATCCAGCTCGAGGCCGTGAGCACGGTGCAACCTTCGCGTTCGAGCAGGGCTCGGCCCAGCTTGAGCACCAATGGATTGTCATCGAGAATCAGGACCGTAACGTTGGATAGTGCAGGCATCTCAGACGCATTTCCTCACTGAAGGACCACTCGCGGCACATGATACTCTGAACCCGATGTCCGTGATCGAAAGTCAGGCCGAGAAACGGTTCATCTTCCCGGCGGAATACTACTCGTCGGCCACGCCGAAACCGATTCTCCCGTCGTGGGCCACATTTGGGTGTGGCGCGCTGTCGGTTTTTGCCCTGATCGTCGTTTTCGTGGGCGGCGCGTGGCTCTCGCGCGGCGGCATGGTCGACTTCATGGACCTCGTCTTCGGCATGACCCTCGGCGAGATGCGGCCGCTGTACCAGAAAGATGTGACCGCCACGCAGAAAACCGCGCTCGAGACTGAGATCGATACCTTGCGCGCGAACCTGCGCAGTCGCAAAGTCGGCATTCAGCAACTCGATCCGATGCTCCAGGCCATGCGTCGTGCGACGTCGGACACCAAAGTCACCGCGGCCGAAGTCGACGAGATGATCGCGACCGCGAAGAAAGTCAACGCTGCGAAACCTGCAAAAGCGCAATGAAGACCGTTGCTGTTCTCCTCTGCGTTCTGGTGATGGGCTGTGAGTCGTATCCCGACACCCCGACTCCGTCCGACTTGAAACTCATCATCAATCCTGACGGACTGCGGACCACCAAACCGATCGACAAGAAAGCCATCACCTGCCGACTCACCCCGGAAGGGCAGCGGAGCGTCAGTTGCCAGTACGACTGGGAGAACAGCGCGTACGCAAAAGACACCGACGCCATCCTCTTCTACAACAGCGGATTCACGCGCTACGCGACCATGAACGAAGCAAGGGGTGGGTTTGACGGAACGCGTGACGGCTACGCGAAGGGCGTCGGGAACCTGCGATGGATTCCGGCGGATGAGTTGATCGACTTCGGCGATCAGCATCATGCGTCGTATCTCGTGCATGACGATGGGAAGCGCGCGGGCAACGCCTTCATCATTCGCGAAGGATCGACCGTCCTGCGTCTCATCGTCAGCGGCACCGTGATCGAAGACCCGAAAGTCGCGCGCGCGTTGTTCGAGCCGTTGATCAACGAATCGAAGAAGTAGCGATGACGAAGAAGCAGCGCATCTACGTTTTCCTGTTCGCCGGCTTCATGGCCATCGCGGGCATCTGCGCCTTCGCGTACATCATGTACGTCTCGATCAACGACGTCATCAGGCCGAAACCATCGTCGGCCGAAGATCGCAAACTGATCGTCACCGCGGAGACGCTGCGCGAGTTCGGCGCGGGCGAAGTCGTCTACGACAACGAGAAGTATCACTCCCAGAAAACGTTCGACGGTACGCGCACGGTCGAGTACTCGTACACCGATCACAGCGGCGCGAAGGACGGAACGCAACTCTACATATCGTCGACTGCGCAGGTTTTTCCGCAGTCCCTGTCGACGATGCAGATGTTCCGCGTGCAGCAGCTCGCACTCAAAGGCGGACTCTCATTTGCCGGCGACACGACGGCTGAACCGGCGCCGGCGCTGCTCACCATCGGCGACGATCGATACGCTGCAGTATTGAAAAGAAAGAGCACTGGCGAGCCGACGGGCAATCTGTTCATCGTCCGGCAGGGCAGGTCGATGCTCACCGTCGTGGTCATCGGAATGAAGTTCGACGACGCGCGAGCGTGGAGAAACTGCTCGGCCCGGCACTCGCCGAAGCGAGACGACGGTTCGTGAAGGGATAGGATTGCGGCCGTATGTCCGGCCGGTTCAACCTCATCTCTCCCTTTCAGCCCCAGGGCGATCAGCCCGAGGCCATCCGCCAGCTCAGCGAAGGACTCCGCAACGGTGACCAGCATCAGGTCCTCCTCGGCGTCACCGGATCCGGCAAGACCTTCACCGTCGCGAAGGTCATCGAGGCGATCAACAAGCCGACGCTCGTCCTGAGCCACAACAAAATCCTCGCGGCGCAGCTCTACCAGGAGTTCAAGAACTTCTTCCCCGAGAACCAGGTGGAGTACTTCGTTTCGTATTACGACTACTACCAGCCCGAGGCGTACATCCCGCAGAACGATCTCTACATCGAGAAGGAGATGACGAAGAACGACGAGATCGACAAGCTGCGACTCGCCGCGACGAAGGCGCTCTTCGAACGCCAGGACGTCATCATCGTTGCCTCCGTCTCGTGCATCTACGGCATCGGCGAGCCGTCGCTCTACTACGGCATGTTGCTCTTCTTCGAGCGCGGCATCGAGAAGCCGATGACCCAGTACCTCCGCAAGCTCACCGAGATGCAGTACGAGCGCACGCCGTACGACCTCGCGCGCGGCAACTTCCGCGTTCGCGGCGACGTCCTCGAGCTCTGGCCTGCGTACGAGGACGACGCGGTGCGCATCGAATTCTTCGGCGACGAGATCGACAAGATCACGCGCATCGATCCGATCACCGGCAAGACCATGGGCCGCACGTACGACCGGCTGGCGGTCTATCCGCGAACGCACTACGTCACGCCGCGCGAGCGGCTCATGGTGTCGATGGAGAACATTCGCGTCGAGCTCGATGAGCGCGTCGCGGAGTTGCGCGCGCAGGATCGCCTGCTCGAAGCGCAGCGCCTCTCGCAGCGCACGATGTTCGATCTCGAGATGATCGCGGAGCTCGGATACTGCAACGGCATCGAGAACTACTCGCGGCATCTCAGCGGACGGAGTCCGGGCGAGCCGCCGCCGACGCTCATCGACTATTTCCCGAAAGACTTCCTGCTCGTCGTCGACGAGTCGCACCAGACCATCCCGCAGGTGCGGGCGATGTGGGGCGGCGATCGCGCGCGCAAGGTGACGCTCGTCGATTACGGCTTCCGCCTGCCGAGCGCGATCGACAACCGTCCGCTGTCCTTCGCCGAGTTCGAAGGGAAGTTGAATCAGACGTTGTACGTCTCGGCGACGCCGGGCGCGTATGAGATGGAGAAGACGGGAGGGTTGTTCTCGGAGCAGGTGATCCGTCCGACCGGACTGCTCGATCCGCAAATCGTGATCCGTCCGGTCAAGGGCCAGGTCGACGATTTGATCGGCGTGATCCGCGAGCGCGTCGCGTTGGGCGAGCGGACGATGGTAACGACTTTGACAAAACGGATGGCAGAGGATTTGACACGCTATCTGATGGAGCTCGGGATCAAGGTCAACTACCTCCACTCCGACGTCGAGACGCTCGAGCGCATCGCCATCCTCCGCGACTACCGCCTCGGCGTGTACGACGTCCTGATCGGCATCAACCTCCTGCGTGAAGGTCTCGACGTTCCCGAGTGTTCGGCGGTCGCGATTCTCGACGCGGACAAGGAAGGCTTTCTCCGATCGCAGACGTCGCTCATCCAGACCATCGGACGCGCGGCGCGCAATCTCAACGGCACCGCGTTTCTGTACGCCGACAAGATCACCGACTCGCTACGTTGGGCGATCGACGAGACGAAGCGCCGTCGTGCGGTGCAGCAGAAGTACAACGAAGACCACGGCATCGAGCCGGCCTCGATCATCAAGGCCATCGACTCCGACCTCGTGAAGATGGCCAACCTCGACTACCTCGACGTCCCGCTCCCGGGCCAGCGCGCGAACCTGAACATCGGCGAAGGGGAGGACATCGACAAAGCCATCAGCCGGCTCACGAAGGAGATGAAGGAGGCGGCCAAGAACCTCGACTTCGAGAAGGCCGCCGAGATCCGGGACAAGGTTCGCGAGTTGAAGGAAGCCCGGATTTTCGTCTAGCCGGAAGGCCGTAAACGTGGCGATGCGGCGATAAGTCCTTCCGTTAGAAGGATTTCCGCCCTTGCCTTGGGGTGGGAGTCCACCTACACTGCCCTCGTTCTCTCAACAATCTTCAAGAGCGAGGTCTGGGCCGATGAGCTTTGATCTGGCGACCATCACCTATCCCGATGGCCGTGTGGAAAAACTGCCGCCCGCTGCATTCTTCGCCCTGCCTCTCGGCGAGCGAATTGAACTGCTGACCGGCAGCCGTATCAAGTTCGAACGAAACAACCAACCGGTGTCGCCGCTCGAGGCGATGAAGAAGCCATGATCCGCCAGCGACTCTTCCTGTCGATGCTGGTCCTGGCCGCGATCGTGTGGGCCGGCACCGTCGCCGCGGCGTATCGCGCGATCCGCCAGTTCGAGACGACGCCAGGCGTCGCCGCGACCGCGCCGAAAGTCTGGCCCGAGTCGACGCACGTCGCGCGCAGCGCAGGCGCGTGGTCGCTGGTGATGCTCGTTCATCCGCACTGCTCGTGCAGTCGCGCCAGCGTGCAGGAGCTCGCGGAGATCGTGAAGAACGCGCCGCGCGACGTCGAGACGACGGTGCTCGTGTTTCGTCCTCGCGAAATGGACGCGGGCTGGGAACGCACGGCGGTGTACGACGCGGCGACGAGGATTCGCGGCGCGCGCGTCGTGCTCGACATCGATGCCGTCGAGGCTCACGCATTCGGCGGATTCACCTCGGGGCAAACTTTTCTGTACGACGGCGAAGGGCAGTTGCGCTTCACCGGAGGCATCACTTCGCTGCGCGGACACGCCGGCATCAATCGCGGCCGCGTCGACATTCTGCACATCGCCGCCACTCGCAGTGGAAGCGGGAAGCATCCCGTGTTCGGCTGCGCCATCACTGAAGCGGAAGGAAGGACACGATGAGCAACGCAACCGCTACGACACCCGCCGTTCTCGCGCGCGCCAATGAGATTCACAGCGAGCAGTCGCAGATTCGCTTCGCGAAAATCGACCGGCTCTTCGCCGCGCTGCTGGTCGTGCAGTACATCGCCGGGATCATCGCGGCGTATGGTGTCTCGCCGTATGCGTGGGCCGGACGCACGCGCGTGCTTCACATGCACGTGTGGGTGGCGGTGCTCGCAGGCGCGGGCATCACGATTCTGCCGGTGCTCCTCGCGTTGTTCCGACCCGGCAAGCCGCTCACGCGACACGTCATCGCTGCGTCGCAGATGTTGTCGTCCGCGCTGCTCATTCATCTGACGGGCGGCCGCATCGAGACGCACTTCCACGTCTTCGGCTCGCTCGCGTTCCTCGCGTTCTATCTCGACTGGAAAGTGATCATCACGGCGACGATCGTCATCGCGTCCGATCACTTCGCGCGCGGCGTGTTCTGGCCCGAGTCGGTGTACGGCATCGCGAATCCGGAGTGGTGGCGATTCCTCGAGCACGCGGGGTGGGTCGCATTCGAGGATGCGTTCCTGATCTGGTCGTGCATCTTCGGACAGCGCGAGTTGCAAGCATCATCGCTGCGCCAGGCGGAGATCGAGCATCTCTCCGAACAGGAGCAGCTCAAGAGCGCGGCGCTGCTGATGGCGCTGAACGAAATGCAGGGCGCGACGGCGTAGCGAATCGGACGCGCAGTAGCGTCCGCCGATTCAGACGCGCAGTAGCGCGTCGCGCACGCGCTTCAACCCGGCGTCGATGTCGGACAGCGACACGGCGCCGGCGCTGAGGCGGAACCAGCCGTCTTCTTCTTTCAGGCCGAACGCCTGGAACGGCACGACTGCGAAGCCGGCCTCGTTCAAGAGGAACTGACGGATCGCCTCGTTGGTCTTCATGCGATCGACGAGGTCGAACTGCACGGAGAGATAGATCGCGCCTTGCGGTGCGATGGCGTTGACCGGCAATCCCTCGCGACGCATCGCGGTGAGTCCGTCGTACAGCGCGTCGAGGCGAAGTCGCAGTTCGCGCGTCATCTGCTCGTGGAACGCCGCGATCTCATCCTTCTGGCGAAGGAACGATGCGACGGCGAGCTGCTCGGCTTTCGGAGCCCAGGCGCCGATGTGGCCGAGGAGGTCGCGCATGCGGGCCGTGATCGCGGGAGGTGCGACCGTCCATCCGACGCGGAGTCCCGTCGCGGCGAACGCTTTCGATATGCCGTCGACGAAGATCGTGTACGCGGCGGACTCCGGCACGACCTGCGGCGGCGCCCAATGTTTGTTGTCGCCGAACGTGAGCATCCAGTAGACCTGATCCCACAACAGAAACAGCGGACGCTCGCCGGCGTCGGCGCGTCGTTCGTTCTCTTCGACGACGAGTCGCGCGATCGCTTCGACTTCGTGCTTCGCCATCACGGTGCCGGTCGGGTTGAGCGGCGTGCAGACGGCGATGAGTCGCGCGTCGCGAACGTGCGGCCGAATCATCTCGGCGGTCGGCATGAAGTTCGTGCTCGCGCCGACTGCGAGCTCGATCGGCTTACCGCCGACCATGTACGTGTAGTGATTGTTGTTCCACGACGGCGTCGGGTAGATCACCTTGTCGCCCGGATCGACGACGGCCGCGTACGCCGCATAGATGATCGGACGCGAGCCGCCCGCGATGAGCGTCGACTCGATCGGATAGGTGAGGCCGAGCTCTTCGCGAAACAGGTCGACGACGCTCTTGCGCAACTCGAGTGTGCCGTCCGACGGCGGATAGTTGGTCTGGCCGTTCGCGAGGTTCTCGGCGATCAGCGACTCGAGCAGGCGCGGGATGCGGAACTCGCTCGGCGAGAAATCGCCGACGGTCAGGTTGGCGACGGCGCGGCCGCTCGCGATCAGCGCTCGCACCTCGCCGGCGATCTTGAGGACTTCCGAACCGATGAGGCCCTGAGCGAGGGCAGACAGAGACTGATCAGTGACTGCTGTGAGGACGTCGCGCATTTCGCAGATTGTATGCGCGGCGGATCTTTCCCAGATCGCTGAGCGCTCGCAAAAAATCAGACTGTCGCACTTTTGATCCCTTGACGTCGTGCCACACCATGATCGGCAGTTCGTAGATCGCGCGCGCGGCGGCGTCGCGTCCGCGCTGAATCACGAGCCGCGCGATGATCTCGACGTCGAAGATCCAGCGCGAGATGAAGGGCGTGTCGAAGAGCTCGCGCGTTCCCGCGCCGACGCGAAAGAGTTTCGCGCCACATTGAGTGTCATAGACGGCGAGGCCGAGGGACTGCGAAATGAGCGTCGCGCCGACGCGGCCGAAGTAGTGACGCGCGGGGTTGCGGCTGATCGAGCGGCCGAGGAGCCGGACGCGCGCGGCGAAGACCATCTCGATTTCGGGGCGGGTCGCGAAGACGTCGAGGAAGCCGCGGATCTCGCCGAGGGGCGTGGCGAGGTCGGCGTCCCAGAAACCGATGAGGTCGGGCTGGCGATCGAGCGCCGCGAGAATCCCGCGCCGCACCGCCTCCGCCTTCCCGCCGTTCCGCTCGAGGTCGAGCACGGAAAACCGTTGCGGATCCTCGGCGCGCAGCGACTCGAGCACGCGCATCGTCCCGTCCGTGCTGCCGTCGTTGACGAACAGGAACTCGACCTGCGCGACGCCGCAGGTGAAGTCTCGGAACGCGTCGACGGGCAGACGCTGCTCCTCGTTGAAGCAGGGCACGACGACGATCAGGCGGCGGGTCGGATGCACGGCGCGCATTCTCCAGTCACGCCGCCGAATACGCAACCGGTACAATGAACGTCCAGATGACTGGTCAACGTGTTGACTAGTCAGTGAGCTGAATGCAGACCATTACGATTGCTACCTCTGTTCACGGACGTTTCCTGCACGTCGACCGCGGCGACGAGCGGCTGGTCATCGGCTTCCACGGCTACGGCGAGGCAGCCTCGACGCACCTCGCCGAGTTGGAGAAGCTGCCGGGCATCGAGCGCTGGTCGCTGATCGCGGTGCAGGCGCTCCATCCTTTCTATGTGCGCTCGACAGGCGAGGTGGTCGCGAGCTGGATGACCAGCCTCGACCGGGAGCTCGCGATCGCCGACAACCTCGCCTACGTCGAAAAGGTCGTGGCCTCGGTGTCGCGACCGCGCACGCTCGTGTTCGCCGGCTTCTCGCAAGGCGCGGCGATGGCGGCTCGCGCCGCGGCGCACGTCGGACAGCCAGCCGGCCTCATGATTCTCGGTGGCGACATCCCACCCGAAATCAAAGCCGACGCGACCTTGCGGCTCCCGCCGACGCTCATCGGACGAGGTGAGCGCGACGAGTGGTACTCAACCGAAAAATTCAACCATGACTTGAAGTATTTGGAGTCGACGACGCGAGTCACGACGTGCAGGTTCAATGGCGGACACGAGTGGTCCGATGCGTATCGCGAGGCTGCCGGACGCTTCCTGGAGGAACTCGGTTGAAACGCCTGCTGCTGCTCTGCTTCGCTGCCACGGCCGCGTTCGGCGCGGGCAGTCCCGCCACGCCGATGATCGAGATCGTGTCGGCGACCGACACCTCGGTGACGTATCGCGAGCTGCAGCCGACGCGCGTCGCGCTCGATCCCGCAAGCGGTGTGTTTCACTACAAAGGCTGCCCGCTGATCACCGCGAAGATGCAG
>DASVNL010000772.1:0-1513 GCA_036383875.1 Thermoanaerobaculia bacterium | reverse complement strand
AGTTCTCTTTGAACTGCAGATCGAACGACGTGTTGTCGTCGGGGAAGAAGAGCGGGTTGTCCGTCGCCGCGTTGATCTCGCGTTCGGCGGTCTGCCGCACGAATCGCAGCGTATCGCGCGATGCGCCATGCACCTGCGGCGCGCAGCGCAGCGAATACGGATCCTGCACCGCGCCCGTGCGTTCGACGAGGCGCGATCCCGCGACCTGCTCGCGCATGCGACGCGCGCTTTCGATCTGACCTTCGTGTCCGCGCTGGATGTGAATCTTTTCGTCGAGCGCGCGCGTGCATCCGGCCATCGCCTCGAGCGACATCGTCGCCGCGGCGTCGGCCGTGTCGGCGAGACGCTCGGCGTCGTACACCGCGAGTGCGAGCATCGCCGCGGAGAAGTTCGCGCCGTTCACGAGCGCGAGTCCTTCTTTGAACGACGGCTTGATTGCATCCGCATCGAAGCCGAGGAACGCGGGAAGTTCGGACGCAGGACGCAGCGTGCGGTCGTCCGTCGTGTAGAAACGGCCCTTGCCGAGGAGCGTGACGAACAGGTGCGAGAGCGGGCAGAGATCGCCGCTTGCGCCGACCGAGCCGCGCAGCGGAACGAGCGGAATCACGCCGCGATTCAGCATCGCCTCGACGACTTCGACGAGGATCGCGCGCACGCCCGAATGTCCCTTGAGGAACGCGTTCAGACGCGTGACGAGCGCGCCGCGCACGACTTCGGCGGGGAAGTAGTTCGAGAGATCGTCGGGATCGGAGTTGTCGCCGACGCCGACCGAGTGCGAGAGCAGAAGATTGCGCTGCAGTTGTTCGAGATCATCCGGCGCGATCGGCTTGTCTTTGAACTCGCCGAAGCCGGTCGTGACGCCGTACTCGCTCGGCGCCGCATTGCCCGCGTTCCACGCCGCGCGATAGTTCTCGACCACCTGCGCGATCAGCGCTTCGGCGCGCGCGACGCGTTCGTGCGTCGCGGGATCGCGTTCCACGCGCACGTTCGGATCGCGCGAGATCTGCGCGAGCTGTTCGATCGTCAGCGAGTCGCCGTCAAGAACGATCGACGTCATTCGATCTCCGCGAGCATCTTCCGGATGCCTTCAATGAGCTCGCCGCGCGGGATCGTCACCTGGCCAGCTCGCTGGGCGAGGTACTCCTTGCGATCCGCGACCGGCTTCGCGCGCTCGCGACCCGCGACCATGTCCTTCACCGTGACGAAGCCCTGTTCCTTTTCGTTCGTGCCGTAAAGGATCGCGAGCGGGATGTCGTACTGATCGGCGTACTTGAGCTGCTTGCCTGGACCTTTCGCGGTGCCGAGGTAGAGCTCCGTCGGGATGCCGGCGCGCCGCAGTTCCCACGTCATCGCGATGTAGTCCTCGCGCAGGGCGGCGTCCATGTTCGTGACGAGCACGCGCGCGGTGGCCATCTGCGTTTTGACTTTGCCGAGGTGCGTGAGCGCGGCGAGGAGGCGATCGACGCCAATCGATGCGCCGACGGCCGGGATCGACTGCCCGAGGAAGCGCATC
>DASVNL010000771.1:0-3183 GCA_036383875.1 Thermoanaerobaculia bacterium | reverse complement strand
CGAATTCGCACGCCGCCGGCGATGTCTTCGCGCGTGATGATCGGCCGTGGGAGATTCTGTTGCGGCGCGATTGACGACCAGCCGGCCGCGGTGTTCCACGGCGCGATCGACGTGTCGAGCGCATCGAACTTCGCGGCGCCGCGAAGCTGCGGCGTCATCACCGGTGTGACCCAGCGCGGCGCCGGTGCGGCTGGATCGTCGACGTATAAGAGGCTCAGGCGCTGCGGCTTGGCGAGCGTGTACGTCGGCGAGAGGATCGCGACGATCGCGCAGACGACCGCCAGCGACGTGACGATCGCCGCGTTGCGGATGCTCGCGAACAGAGGTGCTACGAACGTAGCAAGAATGCCGATCACGATCGCGAGGGCGAGCATCAGGCGTCCGCCGAGCGCGTCGTACAAGACGATGCCGAGGGGGAAGAGCACGATCGCGGCGACGGTGGATGCGACGACGCTCGTCACGACTTCATTCGCTTTCGCGAGCGCGCAAATCGTGAGGGCGACCGCGGGGACGACAAACAGAAACGCGGCGCCGCCGAGTGCGACCGCGAGCGCGATCCCGATGGTGTGCCACACGATCGCGATGCCGTAGAGCATCGGCAGCGGCTCGCTGCGACGCCGGAACAGCGCGGCCGCGAACAGCGCACCTGCGAATCCGATCAGCCACATCGCCGCGATCGACGAAACCGGCTGCGCGACCCAGTTCGCGCCGCCGCTGCGCACGCGCGCGAGCCAACTGACCGCGAATCCGCCGATGCCCGCGAACGCGATCGCCGTGAATGCGGTCAGCACGCCGAACGTCATCGCGCGCGGCGGAACTTTGCGCGCCGCGGCGACGAGCAGCAACAAGCTGATCACCGCGATCCACAACGTCCACTCCTGCGGCCACCAGACGAGCGTGAAGCCGAGGATGTCGAAGTAGGTGGCGTCGGAGGAACTGCGTGCGTCGAGATCGGCGGCGGCGAGCACACGCGCGACGCCGAGAAGGTTCTCGCCGTGATGCTGCAGCGTGAGCGGACTCGCGTGCGCGACGTCGTCGAGCGGCGTGTGATACCAGCTCACGCCGCGAATCGCGGCGAAGTTGATCGACGCCTTGCCCGCGCGTTTGAAGACGGTGACGTCGGTGTCGTTCGGCAGCAGCGTGTAGATCGCGTAGAAGAACGACGTCGCCTGCGGAGTCGGCAGCGCGTTCGCGAGATGTCGCACGAGCCAGCGATTGCCGCTGCTGGTCTCGAACATGTTGCTGCCGCCGTACGTGCCGCGATTCTCGACGTTCACGACCACGCTGACGTCGCGCATCTGCGGTGCATTCACGAATGCTTCGGCGCCGAGGAGGCCGGCTTCTTCGCCGTCGGTGATGAGGAACTGCACGGGATTGCGCGGCGCGTCTTTCTGCATCGCTCGCGCGACTTCGAGCAACGCCGCGACGCCCATCGTGTCGTCGGACGCTCCCGGTCCTGCGCCGACGGAGTCGTAATGCGCCATGAGCAGCACGGCCTCTCCGTGCGCTTGTCCGCGCGACGCGAAGATGTTCTCGACGTTCGCGCATTCGCCGCCCGCGCTGCATGCGAAGCTGCGCTGCACCTCGGTCGTGTAGCCGAGGGCGCGGAAGCGGGCGACGATGCGATCGCGGACGCGCATGTTCGCCGCGGTGCCCACCGGATGCGGCACCCCCTCGGCGAGCAACTCGCGCATGATGGTCTGCGCACGCGCGGACGAAAACTCGTTCGGCGGTGCGCTGGCATCGCGCGGCGTGACGCCGTGCGAGCGCCACAACGTGATCGCGAAAACGACGGCGAGTGGAAGAGCGATGGCGGCTGCGCGACGCATGTGTCCGGCATTGTCGCGCAACTCTCGCGAGGCTTCTCCGTATCCACGCTCAGCGAGGTGCTCGAATGCGTAGATTGTTTGCTGTCGCGTTGTTCGTTGTTGCCGCGGGCGCTGCCGCGGAAGAGTTGACCGAAACCATCGACCGCACGTTCGACGTGAAGCCCGGCGCCAACGTCGTTCTGAAGAACGTGAACGGCCGTGTGACGGTCGCGTCGTGGGATCAGCCGAAGGTGCGCGTCATCGCGCGCAAGGAAATCCGCGCGGACGACGACAACCTCAAGGAAGCGATGAAGGAACTGCGCGTCGACATCCAGGCGCGCGACGGCGGACTCGTGATCACGACCAAGCAGCCGAAAGGCAGCGACGGCTGGGCCGCGCTCTTCAGTTGGCTCGCGGGCGATCACGTCGAAGCGCAGGTGAAGTACGACATCACCGTGCCGCGCACGATGAACGTCGACGTCGAGAACACGAACGGCGCGATCGAAACGAAGTCGCTGAACGGGAGGCTCGACCTCGAGACGACGAACGGCAGCATTCAGGTCGTGGCCTGCTCCGGCGCGCTCGAAGCGACGACGACGAACGGTTCGATTCACGCGGAGCTGGTGCGCGTCGCGAAGGGACAGCCGCTCGAGTTCGAGACGACGAATGGCCGCATCGAAGTCACGCTGCCGTCGAACCTCGCCGTCGACGTGAACGCGGAGACGACGAACGGGCGGATCAGCAGCGACCTTCCGGTCGCGACGACGAGCCACAGCCGCAACTCGCTCCGCGGCACGATCAACGGCGGCGGCACGCCGCTCCGCCTGACGACGACGAACGGCGGGATCTCGATCCAGTCCGGCAAACCCGCGGCGTAAGAGAACGGCGGGCTAAGAGCCCGCCGCTCCATTACTCCGGGGTGATGTACGCGCCGGTGATTCCGCCGTCGACCATGAACGACGTGCCGTTCACGAACGACGACTCGTCGCTCGCGAGGAACAGCGCGGCGTTGGCCATCTCCTCGGCGCGCGCGAAGCGTCCGGCGGGGATGTGCACGAGCCGGCGATTGCGTCGCGCGGGATCGGCGAGGAGCTCCGCGAGGAGCGGCGTTTCGACCGGGCCGGGGCAGAGCGAGTTCGCGCGGATGTTCTGACGCGCGAACTCCACCGCGATCTCTCGCGTCATCGCGAGGACACCGCCTTTGCTCGCCGTGTACGCGATCTGCGGCACGGCCGCGCCCATCACCGCGACGAACGACGCCGTGTTGATGATCGAGCCGCCGCCCGCGCGCAGCAGCGCCGGAACCTGATACTTGCAGCCGAGGAACACGCCTTTGAGATTCACGTCGATGACCATGTCCCAGATGTCTTCTGTG
>DASVNL010000770.1:0-2311 GCA_036383875.1 Thermoanaerobaculia bacterium | reverse complement strand
ACGCATGCTCGCGCCGAGGTTCCGGAAGCGACGGCCGAAGGCGCCGCCGAGCCGGAGCTCAGCGTCAAGAAGGGCAAGCCCGAAGACGAGAAGAAGTAACGCGCCTCGCGCGTGCTGCTGTCGTCTCTCACGCCCCGCTTTTCGCGGGGCGTTTTGCATTGCGAAAAGGAAGATCGAATCCAGATGAAGAAGCTCGCGATCGTACTCGCCCTGTCGCTCGTCGCCGTCGCCTGCAAACGTTCGGAGCAGGCCGCGACCGAGACGACCGGGTCCACGCCCGCATCGACCACCACGAAAGCGCAGACGCGCGGGCCGCAGCCGCCCGTGCAGATCGGAACGGAAGTCGGCGCGACGATGCCTGAGTACTCGGCGACGATGCTGGACGGCTCGAAGTTCGACCTCGCTGCGAAGCGCGACAAAGTCGTGCTGCTGAACGTCTGGGCGACGTGGTGCGGCCCGTGCCGCTTCGAGATCCCGGAATTGCAGCGCCTGCACAACGAGTACGCCGCGAAGGGTCTTGAAGTCGTCGGCGTCAGCGTCGACGAGAGCGGCGTCGAGGCGGTGAAAGAGTTCGTCGACAAAGAGAAGATGACCTATCCCGTTGCGCTCGACCCGGAGGGAAAAATCGCGACGCTGTTGCAGACGTCGGTGCTCCCGACGACGGTGCTCATCGGCAAGGACGGCCGGGTGTTGTGGAAGAAGGCGATGGTCGTGACGGAGAACGACCCGGAGCTGAAGAAGGCGATCGAGTCGGCGCTATAGGTGCCTGCGATCGGGCGTGCCGCGTTCGACGCGTCTGCGCTCCTTCTGCCGCTGAATGAAGTTCGAGACGTTCCGGGCCATCCGCTCGAGGAGCAGGCGCATCGGGACGTAGGCGAGAGCCACTGCCACTGCGAGCGCCACGACGAGCGCGACCAGCAAACCAATCAAAGTGAGTATCGACATCGGGCCATTTCCCTCGCTCTCCCTTGAGCAAAGGCCCTGCCGGAAACAAACAAAGCGCGGACGCGTTGCGACGCGTGCGTGGATTTCATCGACATGCCTCCGATTGCGCCGCGGCTCCACGAGCCGTTGCGCGCCGCATTGCGCGGCGAGGCGTCGGATTGGCCCGGCCTCACCGACGCCGAAACGCACGCGCTGATCGTGCACGGCGTCGCGCCGTTGGTGTACGCGACTGCGCAGGTGCCGCAGTTGCGCACCGAGGCGATTCGGGCGGCGGCACTCGAAGCATTGCGCGTCGACGACGTCCGCACCGTGCTCGACGCCCTCGGCAACGCGGACATCGCAACGCTCGTCCTCAAGGGCACCGCCCTCGCGTACGACCTCTACGCATCGCCGGAGCTCCGTCCCCGCGGCGATACGGACCTCCTGATCGCCGCACGCGACCTCGAACGCGCCCGCGCCGTCTTCACGGAGCTCGGCTTCGAGGAACAGCCGCTGAGTGGCGACGAGCACGGCTTGCGGCAGACCGCGTTCACGCGACGCGGCGCGTCGGGCGTCGTGCACATGTATGACGTGCACTGGGCGGTTGCGAATACGCCGCTCTTCGCATCCGTGCTCGACTTCGATCGCATGCTCGCGCGTGCGCGAGCGTTGCCGCGGCTCGGCGATCACGCGCGCGGTCTCGACGACGTCGACGCGCTGCTGCTCGCGTGCATCCATCGCGTCGCGCATCACCACGACAGCGATCGCGTGATCTGGCTCGCCGACATCGCGTTGCTGCGCGATCGACTCGCGCGCGCGGAGCACGAGCGTTTCTGGCGCGCAGCAGCGGACGCGCGCATCGTCGGCGCGTGCGTGCGATCCGTCGAGCTGGCGAACGACTGGATGTCGCGGCCGGACGTGAATCGCGCGGACGAGTGGTTGTCCGCGGACGAGCTCACGCGCGATGAAGCGTCGCAGGTGTTTCTGGATCGCGACATCACGCAGGGTGGGGTGCTCGCGGCGAACCTGCGGGCATTGCCGTGGCGGGCGCGCATCGAGCGGATGTGGCAGGTCGCGTTTCCGTCGCCCGCGTTCATGCGTCAGAGCTTCGGCGCGCGAAGTCGCATCGTCCTGCCGTGGCTTTACCTCGTGCGAGGCGTGCGCGGCTTGCTGCGACTCTTTCGCCGCGTCGGCGCGTAGCTACTTGGCGGCTGATTCGACGTTGTGGCAGTCGCGGACGTGGGTGACGAGTTGCTGGATGTCGAACGGCTTCGAGAGGATGCGGAACACGGGACGCGCCGTTGCGGTCTCTCCCGCGCTCTGCATGTTCGCCGTCATCACGATCACGCGCGCTTTCGGCGCAGTCGGCTCCTGCTCCAGGAAGCGG
>DASVNL010000769.1:0-13291 GCA_036383875.1 Thermoanaerobaculia bacterium | reverse complement strand
GTTGCTCGTCACGCCCGTCGTCGCGATCGAGGTGATGCTGCACGCGACGTGGGGCATCGTCGGATTCGCGATCGCGTTCCTGCCGATCCTCGTCGCCGCGTACGCGTTGCGCAAAGAATTCGAGACGGCCGGACAGAACGTCGAGCTCGTGCGACGTAACCGCGAGCTCGCGATTCTCACGGAGAGCTCGACGCAGATCCTCTCCGCCGAGTCGGACCACGAAACGCTGCGACGTCTGATGGCGCTCTTGTCGAAGCTCGCGAAGATGAAGGCGTGCGCGGTCGTGACGTGGGAGCCGAACCCTGATCTCGCCGGCACGGTGTATCGCTTCGGCGAGTGCATGCCCACCGATCAGGAGATTCTGCGCTGGGTCGACGCCGCGGGCTTCGCGCAATCCGCGCCGAGTCGCGCGTTCGTGTTTCAGAGCGACATGCGCAAGTTCCCGCTGTCGAGTGGCCGCGCGATTCAGGTCCTGATCGGCATCCAGACGCCGGAGATCATTTACGGCGTGCTGATTTTCGAGACCGAGGATCTGTCGATTCTGAAAGCGGGGAGCCTGAATTTGCTCACGCTGCTCGTGAATCAAACCGCGCTGTCGCTGCAGGATCAGTTGCTGCGTCGCGAGATGCGCGAGAAGACGATGCAGCTCGAGGCGAACGCCGCGACGATGTCGACGATTCTCGACGTCTCGAACAGTCTCATCGGACAGTTCGAAGTCGACGCCGCGCTGACCCGCATCGCCCAAGCCATCCGCTCCGCCCTCGGCTTCGAGCGCGTCGTCTTCGCGATCCTCGACACGCGCCATCAGGAGTTCGTGCGACGCGCGCATTGCGGCTTCGACGACGTGTGGGAAGACATGCGCAAGCGTCGCGTGACGCGTCCGGAGATCGAGACGTTCTTCAATCCCGAGTTCCGCGCGCTCAACTCGTACTTCATCTCGCACACCGCGCTGCGCAAGAGCGAGCATGATTTCTTCGTCCGTCCGGAGGATGAGGACAACGGCTATTTGAAACCGGATGAGTGGCACGAGAACGACATGCTCATCGTCCCGCTGATGAGCCCTGCCGTTAGTCTTGCACAAGGGGGCGGCGGCGAGCCGATGATCGGCTTCCTCTCGGTGCGCGATCCGCAGGATCGTCGCATCCCGTCGGTGGAGAAAGTGCGGACGCTGGAGATCTTCGCGACGCAGGCCGTCACCGCGTTGCAGTCGGCGCGGCAGTACGACGAGATCAAGCGCCTCACCGTCATCGACTCGCTCACGCCGGCGTACAACCATCGCCACTTCCAGGACGCGCTGTCGAAAGAGATTCATCGTCACGGGCGCACGGGGCACGAACTCGCGCTGGCGATGCTCGACATCGACAACTTCAAGAAGATCAACGACACGTTCGGACATCCGGTCGGCGACGAGATCCTCAAAGGTCTCGTCGAAGAACTGATGACGAACGCGCGAGACACGGACGTCGTCGCACGCTACGGCGGCGAGGAGTTCGCGATCATCTTCCCCGACACACCCGGCCACTCCGCGCGCGAAGCGGCGAACCGGATGCGCGAGCTCGTCGAGCGTCGCGTGTTCCCGCTCACGTCGCTCGAGCGCACGCTGCACGTCACGGTGAGCATCGGCGTGGCGGTGTATCCGCGCGACGGTGCGACGAGCGCTGACCTGATCTCGCGAGCCGACGCCGCGCTGTACTTCGCGAAGAAGAACGGCAAGAACCAGGTCGCGTGCGCATCGGAAGTTGTTGGCGAAATGGCGATCTGAGCAGGCTAGACTTCGCGCAATGCGCAATGTTGCCGTTGCTCTTCTCCTTACCTTGACCGTGACCGCTTCCGCACAGACTCTCGACCAACGCGTGCAGGCCGCACTGCCGGACCTGCTGACGACGTATCAGCATCTGCACGCGAATCCGGAGTTGTCGATGCAGGAAGCGAAGACGTCGGCGTTCGTCGCGACGCGTCTGCGCGAGCTCGGATACGAAGTCACGGAGAAGGTCGGCAAGTACGCGGATCCCGCGGCGACGTGCTACGGCGTGGTCGCGATTCTGCGCAACGGCAGCGGTCCGACGGTGCTCGTGCGCAGCGACATGGACGGACTTCCTGTTCCGGAACAGACGAACGTTCCGTACGTGAGTCAGAACCCCGGCGTGATGCACGCCTGCGGACACGACGTCCACATGACCACGCTCCTCGGCACCGCGAAAGTCCTCGCCGACACGAAGTCGCAGTGGCGCGGGACAGTGATGCTCATCGGCCAGCCGGCCGAGGAAGTGGTCAAAGGCGCGGACGGGATGATCGGCGACGATCTCTACGGACGCTTCGGCAAGCCGGACTTCGCGGTCGCGTTTCACGACTGGGCGATTCTCGAAGCGGGAAAAGTCGGCTATCGGCCGGCGCAGTTTCTCGCCGCGACCGATTCACTGAACCTCACGATTCGCGGCGTCGGCGGACACGGCGCAGCTCCGCATCAGACGAAGGATCCGGTGGTGCTCGCCGCCGAAACGATCATGGCGCTGCAGACGATCGCGAGTCGCGAACGCTCGCCGCTCGATCCGGTCGTCGTCACGGTGGGCAAGCTCGAAGGCGGCACGAAGCGCAACATCATTCCGGACGAAGTGCGGCTGTATCTCACGGTGCGCACGATGCGTCCCGAAGTGCGGCAGCGCGTGCTCGAATCGATTCAGCGCATCTCGAAAGGTCTCGCGCTCGCGGCGGGCGTTCCCGAAGATCGCGCGCCGGTGTACGAGCATCTCGCGCACGAGTCGGTGTCGGCGACGTTCAACGATCTCGCGCTGACGGAGCGGATGGCGAAGGCGGTCGCGCGCGAGATCGGCAACGACAACGTAGTGCTCATCGATCCGTCGATGGTCAGCGAAGACTTCGG
This sequence comes from Thermoanaerobaculia bacterium, assembly GCA_036383875.1. Classification (GTDB taxonomy): domain Bacteria; phylum Acidobacteriota; class Thermoanaerobaculia; order Gp7-AA8; family Gp7-AA8; genus QHVT01. The sequence goes on along the minus strand of DASVNL010000769.1, from coordinate 10,410 downwards.
CCACTTCGGTCTCGACGGGAAGATCCCCACCGCGATGCTCGCCCTCGGCGCCGGCAACGCCGACGCAATCAAAGCAGGCACGCAGCCCGGCTTGCACTCGAGCAAGTTCGTTCCTGCGGATGCGTCGCTCGTGTTGCGCACGGGTGTGCGCGGCGCAGTGGCGATGGTGATGGAGTTGCTGAAGAAGTAAAGACGTTTACTTCTTCGCGTAGCGCTTCACCGCGCGATCGAGCGTGTAGTTCTTCAGGAACGCCTCCTTGATGTAGGAGCCGTTCGTGAATTGATAGACGGTCACGCCGCGGCCCGGCTCTTCGTAAAAGAAGCGCGTGCCGATGGCCGTGGCCTTGAACGTCACGGAGCGGACGCCCTGGTTGGACATCGATCCGAGGAACATTGCGATCGGGTGCGGGAACATCTCGGGTGGGGTGAACTGCGCGGGCGCCTTTTTCTTCGGCGCGCCGGACACACTGATCGCAAGCAGGAGCACGAGAACCACCGATTTCCCCATGGCCGCGATTGTAGCGGACGCGGGAGTCGCGTCCGGCCTCTTCATTGCACTAGGTGAATGCGGAGGAATCATGCCGCGAGAACCGCAAAGTTACGGGAGCAACGAAGAGTGGGTGACGGGCAAGACCGCCGGGCAAGTGAACGATCAGAAATCGACGCCGCCACCGGAGCATCGCGAGTTCTATGACGATCGCCGCGACTCCGAGATCAGCGCGCCGGATCAGGGTGGGAAGACGTCAGACGTGCAACTCGCCGAAAACGACGAGCCGGTGGGGCAGTCGAATGTTGCGTCCGAACCGTCGACGAAGGTGAACTCGCACGAGGGTGGCGCGAAGCGCGACTCGTTTTTCAAACAACGCGATTACGAATAGGACACGGCCCGACGGCCTGTGATCCGGAGCACACGGACGCGACTGGCTCGGGTTACTATCGCCGGGCGTCCACGTGCCCGACCTGCGACCTCTTTTCTCGACCGCCAGTTACTCGGCCAGTGCTCTGTCCATTGCGACAGCGCTGGTCGGCGTGTCGATTCTGCTCCTCGGGCTCATGGTCCTTGCGCGGGGCCGAGGGAAAGCGTCGAGCGTTCTCTATTTCGTCGTCACGTTCGTCGGCGCCGGATGGCTGCTCGCATCGAGCGGCATGTACGGGACGCGGGATGAAACCGCGGCGCTCGCATTCGCGCGCGTCGGCTATCTCTTCAGCGCGCTGATTCCGGCCGCGGTCTTTCACTTCGCGACGACGCTCGTGCCGCGCACGAAACGCAATCGCGCGTTCGCGCACCTCTGCTGGATCGTGAGCATCGGCTTCGCGTACTTCGGCTTCGCGACGGATCGTCTGTTCCCGTCCGTGCGCCGCTTCGCGTGGGGCTACTATCCGAACGGCCGGCCGTTCTACGGACTGATCATCGTCGCGTTCTCGGTGATGGTCATCGGCGCGATCCATCTGCTGCTCGACACGTATCGCAGCGCGGAAGGAAAAGGCCGCGAACGCGCCGGCGCACTGCTGCTCGCATTCATCCTCGGCTCGCTCGCGATGTTCGACTACCTCCCGTCGGTCGGGATCGCGCTGCAGCCGATCGGACATGTTGCCGCGCTCGCGTTCGTGATTCTCTCCGCGACCGCGGTGTGGCGCTTCGAGCTCGGCGACATCACGCCGGAGTTCGCGGCCGCGCAGATTCTCGAGACGATGAAGGGCGCGGTGATCGTGGCCGACATGTCGGGAACGATCCGCGTCGTGAATCGCGCGGCCGCGGAGATGCTCGGCTACGTGCCCGAGCAGTTGCGCGGCGTGCATCTGCGCAACGTCTTTCCGCGCGATCAAAACCTCACCACCGGACAACTGATCAACAGCCTCGGCGTGCTCGAACACACGATGGCCTGGCGCGCGGCCGACGGCACGACCGTCGACGTGCTCGCGTCGTCATCGTTCCTGCGCGATCACGACAACATTCCGGTCGCCGTCGTGTACGTCGCGAGCGACTTCACGGAGCGCAAGCGCGCGGAGCAGGCCTTGCGCGAAAGCGAGCATCGCTATCGCACGCTGTTCGAGATGAATCCGCTGCCGATGTGGGTGTACGACCCGCAGACGCTCCGCTTCATCGCGGTGAACGACGCGGCGGTGAAGCACTACGGCTACTCGCGCGAGGAGTTCCACCGCCTGACCATCGCGGACATCCGGCCGCCCGAAGACGTCGAAGTGATGAAGGATGCGCTCACGCGACTCGGCGAGCGCGTCGGACCGCGACTGTTCCGCCATCGCCGCAAGAGCGGCGAGGTCATCGACGTCGAGATCACGTCGTTCGAGTTCGTCTCCGGCGGTCGCTTGTCGCGCATGGTGATCGCGCAGGACGTCACCGCGCGCAAACGCGCGGAAGAAGAACTGCGCGAAAGCGAACAGCGCTATCGCGTGCTGTTCGAAGAGCGCAAGGCGAGCGAGGCGCGATATCGACTGCTCTTCGAGCGCAACCTCGCCGGCGTTTATCGCACGACCGTCGATGGCCGCATCCTGGAGTGCAACGATGCGTGTGCACGCATCTTCGGCTACTCGTCGCGCGAGGAGTTCCTCGCGCGCGATGCAGGCGACTCGTATTTCGACGAGGACGAACGCGAGAGAGTCGTGCAGCTGCTGCGCGACCAGCGCCAGCTCAGCAACATCGAAGTGCGGTTGCGGCGTCGCGACGGCTCGACGGTGTGGGTGCTCGAAAATGTCGCGCTGCTCGAGGGGGACATTCTCGAAGGCACGATCATCGACATCACCGATCGCAAGCACGCGCAGGAGCAGATGGAGTATCAGGCGTATCACGACGCGCTGACCGGTCTGCCAAATCGCCTGCTGTTCCGCGATCGCATCACCATCGCGCTCGCGCATGCGCGTCGCAGCGGACGCACGAGCGCGGTGATGTTCCTCGACCTCGATCAGTTCAAGCACGTGAACGACACCCTGGGTCACACGATCGGCGATCGTTTGCTGCAGGCCATCGCGTCGCGACTCGTGACGTGCGTGCGCGCCGAAGACACGGTCGCGCGCATGGGCGGCGATGAGTTCACGATCCTCCTCGCCGACATCGCCGATCGCCGCAACGCGTCGGCGGTCGCGCAGAAGGTGCTCGAGGCGGTGCGGCATCCGGTCGTCGTCGACGATCACGAGCTGTACGTCTCGACGTCGATCGGCATCGCGATCTTCGACGAGGACGGCGATGACGCGGAGACGCTGCTCAAGAACGCCGATCGTGCGATGTATCGCGCGAAGGAAGTCGGCCGCGACAACTTTCAATACGCGATGGCCGCGCGTCTCGAGATCGCGGACAGCCGCGTCGCGCTCGAGCGCAGTCTTCATCAGGCGCTGCAGCGCGACGAGCTCGTCGTGCACTACCAGCCGATGGTCGAGATCGCGACGGGACGCGTCGTCGGCGCGGAAGCGCTGCTGCGCTGGATGCATCCGCATCAAGGACTGATGCAGCCCGATGAGTTCATTCCGATCGCGGAAGAAACGCAGCTCATCGTTCCACTCGGCACGTGGGTTCTGCGCACGGCCTGTACGCAGATGAAGGCGTGGCACGACGCGGGACACGCGTGGCTGCGCGTCGCGGTCAATCTCTCGCCGCGACAGTTTCAGGATCGCGAGCTGGTGTCGACGGTGGAGAAGATTCTCGACGAGACCGGATTCCCCGCGCCGTTCCTCGACCTCGAGATCACGGAGTCGACGGCGATGCAGAACGCGGAGCTGACGCTGTCGATTTTGAGACGGCTGAAGGAGATGGGGATCCGCATCTCGATCGACGACTTTGGCACCGGGTACTCGTCGCTCAGTTACCTCAAGCGCTTTCCGATCGACACGGTGAAGATCGATCAGGACTTCGTGCGCGATCTCACGCGCGACGACGCGGCGATCATCTCCGCCGTCATCTCCATGGCGCGCGCGCTCAACCTGCGCGTGATCGCGGAAGGGGTCGAAACGGAGGAGCAGCTCGCGTTTCTGCGACGCGAGAATTGCGCGGAGATGCAGGGCTTTCTCTACAGCCAGCCGCTCGATGCCGCGGCCTTTGAACAGGCGCTGCGCAACGCGTCGTCTCCTTCGTTCAATCACGACCGGTTGAGGTTGACAATCGAGTGACGTGCCTTCAGTATCGGCCGTCGATTTGAGCCCTCACGATCCTCGACGCGTCCTGATCGTGGACGACGATCCCGAAGTCCGAGCGATGTTGAGCCGCGTGCTCCAGCAGGAGGCGCTGACCGTCGACATGGCTCATGATGGCGAGGTCGCACTCGAGCTGTTGCGCGACCATCACTACGCCGTCGTGCTGCTCGATCTGATGATGCCCGGCATCGACGGATTCGACGTACTCGACGCGATTCGCACCGATCCGACGATGGAGCAGCCCGTGGTCCTCGTCGTGAGCGGCGCCGAGCGCGCGATGTTGAACCGCCTCGACGCGAGCCGCATTCACGGAGTGGTGAAGAAGCCGTTCGATCCGAACGAGCTCGCCGCCGTCGTCGCCACCTGTGTCGACATCCGCGGCCGCAACTCCCTCGGCACGATGGCGCTCGCCACGATGATCTCGAGCGCTCCGCTGATCGCGTTGTTGAAGTTGTAGCGCGTCAGACGCGCTTGACCAGCTCCGCGGCGAGGAGAAGGATCATTCCGCCGGTGATCAGCGGGCCGCGCACGTTCGGCGTGTCTCCGCCATCCGCGCATTTGCGCACCGAGTTGAACAGCGCGTCGACTTCGAACGGCTTGCGGACGATCCCGCAGATTTCATAACCCTTCACGCGCTGCATTTCGCGCTGCGAGAGGGACGCGGTGACGACGAGCACGCGCGACAGAACTTCAGGACGTTCCTGCGACAGAAAATCGAGCACGCTGTAGCCGTCGGAGATGGGCATCAGCAGGTCGAGCAGCACGGCTGCGTATTGCCGATGCTTCAGTTTCGCGATTGCTTCCGCGCCATCGTTGGCAACTTCGACGATGAACTCGTTCTGCAATAGCGCGGTGATGAGCGTGCACGTGGCTTCATTGTCGTCAGCCAGGAGAACGAGCGGTTTTTCCACGGTGGAGCTCCCTTGGGTTCCGTATGGAGTGACTTGGACGAGTCGGCGGGATTGTACCTTATAGTCGTGGCCGGACTTCGCCACTCAAAGGACGAATGAATCACGACGAGAAGAAGCTGAAGAAGCATTTCGAAAGACGCCTTCGCCCCGAGGAGTTGAAGGAGCGGAAGCGCGCTGGAAAATTGCGGAAGGCGCTCGACAAAGGAAGCGATTCGGTGCGCGGCGGACGCGTGACCGAGGACAACTGGGAGGCGCTGATCGACCAGCATGGACACTCGCGGCGACGCCCGATGTTGTCCGAGTTGCTCGCACATCTCGAACACGACGCGTCGCTGCCGCCGCCCGAAGACGGCGAGCTCGAAGGCGCGGCGATCGTCATCAGCGTCGCGAGCGGCCGATGCCGCGTGTTCTTCGAGGATCAGGAAATCGACTGCGCGGTCCCGCCTGAGTTGGCCGTTCGGCAGAAGAGCGCACTCGCTGTCGGCGATCGCGTGCGCATCTCGGACGAGAGCGGCCTGTGGCGCGTGCAATCCGTCCTGCCGCGACGCTCCGTGCTCGCGCGTCCCGATCCGCTGCACAAACACATGCAGCGTCTCATTGCCGCGAACATCGACGTCGTGATTCACGTCGTCACGCTGAAGTCGCCGCAACTGCGGCCGCGTCTCATCGATCGTTACCTCATCGCGATTCAACGCGGTGGCGCGCAGCCGGTGATCTGCGTGAACAAAGTCGATTTGCTCACGCCCGAGGAACGCGATCGCGAACTGCCAAAGCTCGCGCCGTATCTCGACCTCGGTGTTCCCGTGATCGGCTGTTCCTCGAAGACGGGCGAGGGACTCGAGTCGCTGCGGCGCGAAGTCGAAGGCAGGATGGCCGCACTCGTCGGACACAGCGGCGTCGGCAAATCGTCGATCCTCAACGCGCTCGACGAATCGCTCGAGCTCGCGGTGAACACCCTGCATCGCAAACGCGGCACCGGCCGCCACACGACGACCGCATCGACGCTCTACGACTTCGGCGGCGGCACGTATCTCATCGACACGCCCGGCATCCGCGAGTTCGGTCTCTGGGACCTCGACCGCGAATCGCTACGCGACTACTTCCCCGAGTTCGTCGAACCGTCGGAGCTCTGTCGCTTCACGAACTGCACGCACGTCCACGAACCGAATTGTGAAGTGAAGGAACGCGTGGAAGCCGGAGACGTGAGTGAAGCTCGGTACGAGACGTACGTGCGTCTGTGGGAAGACTTGGCGTAAGGCGCCTTCAGGACAACAGCGCCTCAATCGGCGCCGGCTCCGCAAGCAGAAACCCCTGCATTTCCGCGCACATGTGATGCACGAGGAAGTCGCGCTGGTCTTGCGTCTCGACGCCTTCGGCGACGGTTTTGAGTTGCAGGCTGTGGGCTAGCGCGACGACGGCGCCGACGACCATCGCGGCGTTCGGATCGCTCGTGACGGTTCCGACGAATTGGCGGTCGATCTTGACCGTGTCGATGGGGAAGCGCGTCAGGTACAGAAGCGACGAGTAGCCGGTGCCGAAGTCGTCGACAGCGAGCGACACGCCCATGTCCTTCAGCGCGCGCAACGCGGCGAGAGTCGCCTCGGCGTTCTGCATCGCAACGCTTTCCGTGATCTCGAGCTCGAGTGCGTGCGGGTCGATGTCCGTGTCGTCGAGGATCGCGCGGATCGTGTCGACGAGGTCGGGTTGCAACTGGCGCGCGGAGAGATTCACCGACACGCGCAACTCGCGACGCGTAGCCGCGCGCAGTCGCTTCAGGTCGATGCATGCTTGTCGCAGCACCCACGCGCCGATCGGGCCGATGACGCCGGTGCGTTCCGCGATCTCGATGAAATCGTCGGGCGGCAACAGTCCGCGCGATGGATGCTGCCAGCGCAGCAGCGCCTCGACGCCGACCATCTCGCCGGAGCGCGTCGCGTAGATCGGCTGGTAGTGCAGCACGAGCTCTTTGCGATCGAGCGCGCGTTGCAGATCGGATTCGAGCGCCATGCGCCGCGCCTGCTCTTCGCGCATCTCCGGCGTGAAGTGTTGGATGCGACTGCGGCCAAGTTCCTTCGCGCGATGCATCGCGTGTTCGGCATTGCGCAGCAGCGCGGCGGAGGTGTCGCCGTCCCACGGCGAGAGGCTGATGCCGATCGTCGCGGAGATGTGGACCTGATTTCCTTCGAGCACGAGCGGCACGGACACCGCGTCGAAGATTTTCTTCGCAAGTGCGCGCGCCTCGGAGATTCCTTCGACGCCGGGCATGAACACGGTGAACTCGTCGCCGCCGACGCGCGCGACGTTCTCCGCGCTGCCGACCGCCGAACGGATCATGCTCGTGATGACCTGCAGCGCGTTGTCGCCGACGGTGTGGCCGAACGTGTCGTTGAGCAGCTTGAAGTGATCGAGGTCGATGAACAGCACCGCGGTCTGTTCGCCGGTCGCGTTGCGCGCGATCGTCGCGAGGACCGCGGCGAGGCGCTCCTGAAAGTAGAGACGATTCGGGAGTCCGGTGAGCGGATCGCGTCGCGAGCCGTAGCGCACGCGCTGTTCGAACTTCGCGCGGCTCGTGATGTCGCGATCGCTGCCGCGAAATCCGATGAGCACATCGTTCGCGTCGAAGAGCGGAATCGCGCTCGCCTCGACGTAGCACTCGGTGCCGTCGCGATGCTGCAGGCGTTGCACGAGATCGGTCCAGCCGCTGCGCGCCGCGACGATGCGATTGAAGAACTGCGTGACCTTCTCGCGCGACTCGGGGAAGTAGAAGTCGGTGAAGTGACGGCCGATCATTTCATCGGGGCGATAGCCGATCATCCGCTCGACGGCCGGACTGCAGAACGTGAAGTTGCCGAGCGGGTCGAGCTCGAACATCCACTCGTCGACGCCGCCCGTGTACTCGCCATGTCGCAGCGCGTTCTCGGAACGGCGACGTTCGGTGACGTCGCGGTAGTTGAGCACGAGCGCGGCGACGCCCGGGTCTTCGAGCATGTTCACCGCGATGCCCTGCAACCAGCGCCACTCGCCGTTGCGATTGCGCGCGCGACACTCGAACGTCAGCGACATTCCGGGACGTCCGAGAAGCTCGCGGCGCAATTCTTCGACGCGCGAAACATCTTCGCGATGCAGCAACGCGAAACCGTCGCGGCCGAGGAGCTCGCCGTCTTCGTATCCGAACATGCGATGCAGCGCGGGGCTGAGATAGATGATGCCGCCCTCCGCATCGACGAGGCAGATCGCCTCGTACGCATCGCCGACCAGTGCGGCGTAGCGCTGCTTCGACTCGCGTAACGCACGCTCCGCACGCTTCCGCTCCGTCACATCCTCGGCGATCAGCAACCGGACGTTGCCCGCGTCGCCCGCGAGTCGCGCGATCGTCGCCTCGACTTCGATCGTCGTCGCGTCTTTGCGCACGTGCAGCCACTCGCGTTTGCGTCCGTGCGCGAAGGGTCCGTCGAGGTACCACGAGGCTGCGCGCTCCGCGTCGGTTTGCGGATGCAGCTCGTACACGCGCAGCGCGGTCATCTCATCGGAGGAATGGCCGTAGTGGCGAACGGCTGCCGCGTTGGCGACGAGCACCGACAGATCGCCGGCGTCGTAGATCCACATCGGTTGCGGGTATTGCTCGAACGCAGCTTTGAAGAACGCGGCCTGCCGCGGAAGGGAAACCGAACTACTCAATGCCTGCTGTCGCTCCTGAGGTACGAGCCGGTGTTTTGGCGTTTGGACGATCCCGGCCGAGGAGCCGGGGAAAGGACGACGCACTCTAGCGGAGGAGAACCAGCGAGAAAAGCCCGAATCCATTGAAAACGTGATGCGGGAGAGGTGGCGTTACGGAAAGTTTACGTAACCCGAGTGCAGTGAAATGCACACGGGGGAGGGGTGACATAAATGCCAAAACGGACACACCGGGGATGAGGGCGCCCTCCCTGAAAACAAATGCGCCGGCCGAGGCCGGTCGCTCGAGGAGGGCTTATGCGTTCTTTCCGTGGAGTCGTGCGTGGATTGGCAGTGGTGTCGATGGTCGTGGCGTTGAGCGTGCCGGCGGAAGCCGCTGCGCGTCTGAAAGACAGGTCGCCGCGCCAGAAGGAAAACCCGGTCGTGAAGTTGATCAAGCAGCTCGTCGTGCGCACGTTCGGCGACGGGCTGACGGATCCGAAACCGTAGTCAGTGAACGAACTCGCGTTCGGGATCCGTTCGCAGTGAGGCGACGTACATCTGCACGCTGCGCACGGACTCCGGCGTCGCGCTGCTCGCCGCAATCGCGTCTTTGAGCGATGCGATTGCGGCGACCGCGCGGCGGTTGAGCGATGCGGCCGTGAATTCGCGCACGATTGCAGAAGCGAGCGTGCGTGCTTCGTCGACGTCGCCGCGCAGCAGGTGACTCTCGACGAGCTCCAGTCCGCACAATCCCGCTTCTTCGACGAGATCGCGTGCGAGGAACTGCGCGCGCGCAGACGCGAGCTCGGTGATGGCCTCGTCGATGCGGCCGAGTCGCAGCATCGCGGAGCCGGTGCCGTATCCCGCGCGCACGGCTTCGAGTTGCCAGCCGAGTTGTCGATAGAACGAAATCGCCGCGCTGAAATGCGCGAGCGCTTCTTCGGGATCGCCAACGTGAATCTCGCACCATCCGAGCGCGAGTCGCGCGATGGCCTGCGCCTCCGGGGCCGCGCGACGCACGAACGGCCCAAGGACGTCGCGCGCGCCGGCGTAGTCGCCGCGACGCACGAGCAGATTGCCCGCGGCCAGCGTGCACTTGCCGTACAGCCGCCAGTCGCCGTGCTCGCGGAACACCGCGCGACATTCGGCGAGAAGCGCCTGTGCTTCGTGAAAACGTCGCAGATGTTGAAGCACGACGGCGCGCACGAAGTTCACGACGGCGAGATCGTGCGCGAGCACGACGAACGGCACGAGTCGCCGCACGGCCTCTTCGAGTGCGGCGAGTGATTCTTCATGTCGCGAGAGATAGCAAAGCGCGCGGCCGCGATCCTTCCACGCATGCGCGCGCATCTGCGCGAGCATCACTTTCGGGTACGCGTCGTCGGGAATCGCATCGGCGATGCGCGTCGCGAGCTCGGCGATCGCGAGTGCCTGGCCCGGATCGCGTTCGAGATTGTCGGCGAGTTGTCCGAGTCGTTCGAGTGCGCCGTTGGTGAGCAATTCCTCGCAGGCCGCGAGCGATGGCCACTGGCCGCGCGGCGTTTCGGCGAGCAGTCGGTCGACGATGGCGATCGACGACTCGCGCTCGTGCTGCAGGCGTCGCGCGGTGGCGGTGAACTCCGCGAGGCGCGCGGGATCAGGGCGGCGGCGCGTGCGATCGAACGGAACCAGGTTGTCGTGGTTGCGCATCAGTCGCGTC
>DASVNL010000768.1:0-6702 GCA_036383875.1 Thermoanaerobaculia bacterium | reverse complement strand
GGCGTGTAGGTGATCAGCTCGCGGCCCGCGCGCAGATTCACCGCTTCGTTCGGCATCTCGCCGATCGCGCGCTGCATCGCGGTCGCGCCGTCGCGATAGTTCTTCGCGTTGATCGCGAGCACGCCGCGCTTGTACGCGTCGTACCACTTCTCGGGCGGCGCCGCGAAGAGCGTCGTCGCGAGCAGCAGCAGGACCGCGACGCGCTTCATCGCGTGCTCCCGAAGTCAGGAACGGCCGCGGCGGACGGATCGCTGAAGTGCACGTTAAGCGTCGCCTCCGCGCCTGCCGCGACGTCGACGGTGCGCGTGATCGGTCGCGCGAAGCTCGGATTCGCAAGCGTGACTTCGTAGCGTCCCGGCGCGAGATCGATCGGTGCCGGCGTCACGACGTTCGCGCCGATGTCGACGGTCTGTCCGTTGTCGAGGTTGCGCACGCTCGTCACGTTCGCCCACGGAAATGCATTGATTCCCAAATGTCCCGCTTCTGCGGGAACGGCGGCGACAGGATCGGTGCTCGACGTGTTGATCGGCGCAGTCGCTTGTGCTGTCGTCGGCAATGACGCGGCTTCGATCGGCGGCGCAGTGTCAGTCGTCGTCGCGGCGATGTTCTCGCGCGTGCGCAGGAACATCCACGCGCCACCGCCGAGAACCGCGAGCAACAACACGACCACAAACACGAGCCCCATCCGCGACTTCGGCCGCTCCTCGGATACCGTCACGTGACGTTCCTGCGGCTGCACGCGATCGAGTGTCTTCAACGTCGGCGGCGCGATCGCAGGAGCCGACGGCGTCGTCATCGCGACAGTCGGCGCGTTGCCCGAGATCGAGACGACGGTCGCGGCGTCGTTGCTCGCGCGCTGCGCGGCGCGCGTCGCGTCGTCGGTGACTTCCGCGTTCATCGGCAACGGCGGCGGCGCGCCTGGCTCGTCGGGAAGTTGCGGAAGGATCCGCTCGATCTCCGCGGCGAGCTCGCGCGCACTCGCGAATCGCTTCGTTCGATCTTTCTCGAGCGTGCGGAAGATGATTGCTTCCAGCAGCGGCGAATCGAAGATCGTCGGATTCGTTTCGCGCAACGGGCGCGGACGTTCCGACGAATGCATCATCAGGTACGCGTGTGGCGTGTCGGCCTGGAACGGCGGGACGCCGGTGAGCATCTCGTACAGCACGATGCCGAACGAGTAGAGATCGGCGCGGCCGTCGATGCGCTCGCCGGGCGGGAGCATGCCGAGGTGTTCGGGCGAGCAGTACTTCCACTTGCCGACGAACATGCCGGTCTTGGTGTTGTTGTCTTCAGTACCGGAGGATTTGGCGATGCCGAGGTCGATGATCTTGACGCGCTCTTCTCCGTCGTCGTCGCGCGTGATCATGATGTTCTCGGGACTGATGTCGCGATGCACGATGCCCGCGCGATGCACGGCGTCGAGTCCATGCAGCGCCTGGATCGCGACGCGCGCGGCGTATCGCGCGGAGAGCGGCCCGCGCTGGTCGATGAGCTCGTGGAGATTGATCCCCTCGATGTACTCCCAGACCATGTAGTGCGAGCCGTCTTCGAGCGTGGAGAAGTCGAAGAGCGCCGCGACGCTCGGATGATGGATCTTCGTCGCGAGGCGCGCTTCACGCAGGAAGCGTTCGTGCGCGCCCGCGTCCGACGCGATGTTCGAGCGCATCAGCTTGATGACGCGGATCGCGTTCAAGTGAACGTGGACGACTTTGTAGACCTCGCCCATGCCGCCGATGCCGAGTCGCGACAGGATCTTGTACTTCCCGTCGAGCGGCGCCTCGAGGTGACGCCGCAGGAAATCGGTGATCGGCTCGCCACAAAACGGGCAGGCTTTGAACTTCGGGTCGATTTCCGACTTGCAATGAATGCAGAAGAAGGCCATGGGAGCGCGGGATCGTGTTGTGACCGGAATTATATGATCCAACGATGCTCGACACGACGTTTCGCGTACGCACCAGCGAGCGCGAGCAGATCCTGATCATCACGAACGAAGTCAATGCCGCGCTGTTGAAGCTCACGAGCGGCGACGGCGTCTGCACGATCATCGTGCCGCACACGACGTGCGCGATCTCGGTCAACGAGAACGCCGACCCCGACGTCCCCGCCGATCTCACCAAAGCATTGCGCGCGATGATCCCGAACGTTCGCTTCGCGCATGGCGAAGGCAACTCCGACGCGCATCTCCTGTCGATGATCATCGGCTGCTCGCTCACGTGGCCGTATCGCAACGGCAAACTCGTCCTCGGCACGTGGCAGGGCATCTACTTCGTCGAGCTCGACGGCCCGCGCGAGCGCAAAGTCACGGTCTACGTGTAGCGATCACCAGTTGTAGCCGAAGCTCACGCCCGCAATCGGCGTGATGTCCTCGTCGTAGTGAATCGGCGTGAAGCCCGCGCGAAACATGAAGCCGCGCTCCGGTTTCTGATAGCGATAGCCGAGCAAGCCCGTGACCGCGATGTTGGTGTTCGACTCGCCGTCGCGCGAATCGAAATCGTCGGTGTCGCCGAACGCGATCAACACTCCGCCGCCCGCTTCGAAGTGATGGTTCGATACCGGATGGGAGATGTAGCTCGCGACGACCGGCATCAGCGCGGTGGCGCCATCGTCGTGGAAGAGAACGATGGAGAGTCCGATGCGTCCCGCGAAGTGCGGCGTGAAGCGCTTCTCGATGTTCGCCGTCGGCAGGAGGCCGCTGCCGCCGAACTCCGCGTACGTGGCGTACTTCGTTTGTGCCGAAACCACCGTGCACAGCATGAGCAGGAGAACTGCGAACAGCGTGCGGTGTGTCATGTACGCACACTACAGGATCGTTGGCGGGCTCGTCTCTGCGACGTCGAAGTGTTTGCGAATCTGCGACTACACTTCCCGGCATGCAGTACGACGTCATCGTTCTCGGCGGCGGCACCGCCGGACTGGTCACCGCATCCGGCTGCGCGCGCCTCGGCCGCAAGGTCGCGATGATCGAGCGCGAGCAACTCGGCGGCGATTGTCTCTGGACCGGCTGCGTGCCGACCAAGGCGCTCGTCGCGACGGCGAAGCTCGCGCATCAGATGCGCAACGCGTCGCAGTGGGGACTCGAGCCGGTGACGCCGCGACTCTCGCCGAAGTCGGTGATGGACTCGATGCGCGAGCAGCGCCGCATCATCAGCCGGCACGACGATCCCGAAAAGTTCCGCAAGCTCGGCATCGACGTCATCGAAGGCAACGCGCGACTCGTCTCGCGCAGCGAAGTCGAAGTCGGCGGACGCGTGCTCGCGGCGAAGGACATCGTCATCGCGACAGGCGCTCGCACTGCGATCCCGCCCGTCGACGGATTGAAGGAAGCCGGCTTCCTCGATCACGTTTCGTTTCTGCAGCAGGACTCGTTTCCCGAGTCGATCCTCATTCTCGGCGGCGGCTACATCGGCATCGAGTTCGCGCAGATCTTCGCGCGCTTCGGCTCACGCGTGACCGTCGTCGAGATGCTCGACGAGATCGTGAACAAGGAAGACCACGAAATCATCGCGCGCGTTCGCGATCTCGTGAAAAGCGAAGGCATCGAGCTCTTCACCGGCTTCGCCGTGAAGTCGGTGCGTCGCGAAGGTGCGAAGAAGATCGCGCGCATCGAAAGCAAGTCGGGCGAGTCGCGTGAGATCACGATCGACGAAGTGTTCCTCGCATCCGGACGTCGCGGCAACACGGAGAACCTCGGGCTCGAAGACGCCGGCGTGAAGGTCGAGAAGTCGTGGGTGGTGATCGACAAGTTTCTGCAGACCACGACGCCGCGCATCTGGGCATGCGGCGATGTGAACGGCGGCCTGCAGTTCACGCACGTTGCGGCGTATGAGGCGGTGAAGCTCGTGCGCAACATGCTCTTCCCCGGCAAGTCCGCCGTCGACTACACGCACATCCCGTGGGCGCTCTACACCGACCCCGAAGTCGCGCACATCGGGATGACGGAGCACGAGGCGCGCGAAAAGCATGGCGACGAGGTGCGGACGTACAAAGTCGAGATGGCGGACGTCGATCGCGCCGTCGTCGATCGCACGGACCGCGGCCTGATCAAGCTCGTCGCCGACGCCAAAGGTCACATCCTCGGCGCACACATCCTCGCCGCGAACGCCTCGACACTCATCGAAGAAGTCGTGCTCGCGCGCCGCAAAGGGATGAAGGTCGGCGATCTCGCGCAGCGCATCTCCGCGTACCCGTCGCTCGCGGACGGCGTGCAGAAAGCAGCGTCGCTGTACTACCAGGACGTCGCCAAAGGCTGGCTCGGCGCGCTCGGGAAAAAGATCGCTGCGATGTCGCAGTAGCACGCGCGCCGCTCGTGCTATGTTCGCCGCGATGCGGGTTGTGGCGTCTCTCCTCGCGCTTCTCGTCAGCGCGGCACCGGTGGTCGATCGCGCGCATCGCGAGGTGCGTTTCACCGCGACGGTGCAACCCGACGCGATGGATCGCATGTTCGGCGTGAAGGGACATCACGCGATCGTCTGGAAGGGCGGCAAGTCGCAGCGCATGGCGCTCTTCGCCGCCGACTCGAGCGATCACGACGTCCGCGTCGCACTCGACTCCCTCGGCGCGAAACGCGGCGAGAACCTGACGCCCGCCGCGTGGAACGAACGCGACGATGCGAACAACCCCGAGCCTGACAAGCGCGTCGAAGGTTCGCGCGTCGAAGTGTTCGTCGAGTGGCGCGGATCGAAGGGACGCATCCCGCTCGCGCAGCTCATCACGGAGAAGAATCGCGCACAGCCGCAGCTCGACTTTCGCTACGGCGGGAACGAGCGCTGGCAGAAGGAGTTTCAGTCGGGTTGCATCGTCTGCCTCTACTCGTGCCCAGGCGGCGCGATCGGCAATCACGCGCATCCGATCCGCGACTCCGTGCGCGACGGCGTCATCTATGCATCGGTCCCCAACCGCCTTCCTCCCGCCGGGACGAAGGTGACGATCATCCTGCGAATCGCCAAGGAGGTTTCATGAAGAACATCGCCCTCATCCTTTCCTTCTCATTGCTCGGCGCCTGTGCGTCGATGTCCAGCGGCCCCAGCGCCACCGCCACGCTCAACCCGACCAGCGGCTCGTCCGCGCACGGCACGGTCAAGCTCACGCAGATGAGCGACGGCAGCGTCGAAGTGGTCGTGAATCTCGCGAGCGTCCCGCCGGGCGTGCACGGCTTTCACATTCACGACAAAGGCGACTGCGGCGACAACGGCAACGCAGCCGGCGGTCACTACAACCCGGCCAGCGTCGCGCACGGCTCGCCTGCCGCCGATCCGCATCACGCCGGCGACTGGGGCAACGTCACCGCGGACGGCGACGGCAACGTGAACACGCGCTTCACCACTCGTTCGATCACGGTCACCGACGGCCCGATGACGGCAGTCGGTCACGCGATCATCCTGCACGCGAATCCGGACGACCTCACGACGCAGCCGACCGGCAACGCCGGCGCGCGCATCGCCTGCGGCATCGTGATGGCGAAATGAAACACCTGACGATCCTGCTCCTCGCGGCGACGCTCGCCGCCTGCGCAACGGGCACGCAGAGCACGCCGCCCACGACGACGCCGGGACGTGGCGCGATCACGATTCAGATCGCGCCGAACCCGATCGTCGCGACGGCAGTGTCCGGCGACACGTACGACTTTCCGTTCGAAGTGATCGTGCGCGAAACAGGCGGCCGCGCGGTCGACATTCAACGCGTCACCGCCACGGTCCGCGGCCCCGGCGGCTTCGCCCTCGGCAACGAATCGTGGGACGCAGCGAAGATCCGCTCGATGGGTTTCGGCTTGTCGATTCCCGCGAACGGCGAGCTGCGCTATCGCTTCGCGCCGCGCAAGTCCGTCCCCGACGATCGCCTGTTCGGCAGCGTCAACGCGGAGTTGCGCGTCGAAGCGAACGACGACGCGGGCCCGATTCCCACCGCAACGACGAGCGTGACGATCACTCGGTGATCGTCACGCTTCACGTCGTCTAGTCAACCCACTTGGCGATGAAGAGGTTCGTCTCGCGTCCCTCGGGGTTCGCGCGATTCGATCCCCACACCAGCCATTTGCCGTCCGGGCTGAAGATCGGGAAGCCGTCGAACGCGGGCGCGGTGGTGATGCGTTCCGGCTCGCCGCTGCCGTCTTTGTTCAACACGAAAATGTCGAACTCGCGGCCGCGCGGATCGAGGACGTTCGACGAGTAGATGACGCGCTTGCTGTCCGGCGTGAAGTACGGGCCGAAGTTCGCGGCGCCGTTGTTCGTGATCTGCTTCGCACCCGAGCCGTCCGCCTTTGCGACGTACAACTCCATCTTCGACGGACGCACGAACCCTTCGCCCAGCAGCTTCTGATAGTCAGCGAGCGCGGGCGCGTCGAAGCGCGATGCGCGCCACACGATCTCCGTGCAATCGGCGTTGTAGAACGCCCCGCCGTCGTAGCCGGGCGTGTTCGTCAAACGCATCACGCCGCTGCCGTCTTCGTTCATTGAGTAGAGATCGAGATCGCCATCGCGCACAGACGTGAAGATGATCTTCCCGCCCTTGTGACACCACGTCGCCTCGGCGTCGTAGCCGGGCGTCGTCGTGATGCGCTTGCGATTCGTGCCGTCCGCGTTCGCCATGTAAATGTCGTACGCCGGATAGACGCCCCAGATGTAGCCGCGGCTGCGATCCGGCGGCGGCGGGCACGCCTCATCGACCGCGTCGGTCGACGCGTAGAGGATGCGATCGCCCGCGGGA
>DASVNL010000767.1:0-2578 GCA_036383875.1 Thermoanaerobaculia bacterium | reverse complement strand
GCGACGACGAGACCGCGGTCGCACGCGCGATCTTCACCGTCAACGGCGCGACTGTGCTCAACGCGACCAGCGGCGTCTATGACCCGCTCACGCGCGCGACCACGTTCCGCGCGACCGTCAACGTCCTGCCGAAGAACGCGGACACGCGCATCCCGATCGTCGTCACCGCGACCGACGTGCGCGGCAACACGCAGACGGACACCCGCGAAGTCATCTACGAACGCGTCGAAGATGCGACGCTGCCGACGGCCGCGTGGCTCACGCCACTCGACGGCGCGGCGCTGCCGTCGAATCAATCGAACTGGCTGACGACGCTGCGCATCCGCGCGAGCGACGATCAGACCGTGACGTCCGTGCGCTTCGAATCGGGCGCACTCGCCGCGCCGATCACGCTCACGACGCCGAAGAGCGGCACGACCGACATCTTCGAGGCGAAGGCCGCGCTCACGATGCCGGTCGACGGCTCGTCGTTCGTCATCAAGGCAATCGTCGCGGACGGCGATCCGGCGCACGACGTCGAACTGCCGATCACGATCGATCCGGTCGCCGCGACGCCCGTCATCACCGGCGACATCAACATATCGTCGATCACCGCCGACCAGTACGCGAACAAGTCGCTGCTCGTGCGCGGCGCGCGCGTCTACGTCACCGTGCCGCTCACGCTCGCCGACCTGATGCTCGTCGACGGCGCGACGCTCAGCGTGTCGGAAGAAACGCGACTCGATCTCACGATCACCGATCGTCTCTTCGTCGACGCCGACTCCCGTATCGACGTCACCGCCAAAGGCTTCCTCGGCGGACTCGCCACGCGCGAAGACAACAGCTTCACCAACCCGTCGCGCTCCGGCCGGACGCTCTCCGGCAGCGGCGCGACGAACGCGAGCGCGTCGCACGCCGGCATCGGCGGTGCGTCGACCGGCGCGACCAACACGACGTACGGATCGATCACCGATCCCGAAGACTTCGGCGCCGGCGGCGCGGCTCACACGGCGAGCGCACTGCCCGGCGGCAACGGCGGCGGCGCGATGCGCATCCGCGGAGGCACCGGCCTCGCGCGATTCGTCGTCGCCGGTCCGATCTCCGCGGACGGCGCGGCCGGTTCGTGGGCCGCGGGCGCGGGTGGCAGCATCGACCTGCGTGCGCGCGCTCTCATCACCAGCCCGCTCACGCGCATCACCGCGAACGGCGCGGATGATGACGCATCGCTGACCACCGACATGGGCGGCGGCGGTGGTCGCATCGCGCTGCGCATCACCGAGCGCTTCGACGCGCAGACCTCGCAGCTCGTCGCACGCGGTGGTCGCAACGGTGTCGCGGCAGAAGGTGCGCAGTACGTCGACGGCGGCGCAGGCACGATCTACGTGTCGATGCCCGACGCGACGCGCACGCTGATCGTGTCGTCCGCCGACTCGCGCTATCCCGCAACCACGCATCGCACGATGGGCACGCCCCTCGGCGCGCTCGACGTCGACACGATCACCATCGGTCCGCGCGCACTCGCACGCTTCGATGTCGCATCCACTGTGACTCCCATCGTCGACGCAACGGCGACGATCGCTGCGCCGAGCGACGTCCCGACGATCACGCTCCGTTCGACGACACCCGCCGCAAACGGCAGCGTCGCGCAGAACACGACCATCGACGCGCTGTACGACGCCGCGTCGACCGTCGGCATCCGCGAAGTGCGCGCGATCCTCGACGTGCAGCCGGTCGATGCCGCGCACTACCCGCAGTTCGCCCCGAGCCTCACGAACGCGACACTCGCCGCGACCGTCCCGTCGAATGCAACCGCAGGTGCGGCGTCGCTGCGACTCGTCGTACGCGATCGCGCCGGCCGCGTCGCGACGACGTCCGCGATTCCGTTCACGATCGTCACGAACTCCGGACCGGTCATCGACACATTCGATGTCACGCCCGCAATCGAAAGCTACGCCGGACGCACGCTCGCCGTCGCTGCGACTGCAAGCGACGACATCGCCGTGCAATCGCTCACGCTGACGTCGAGCGTCGGCACCGTCACCGCGAACGCGGCGACCAAGCCGACGGCGACGACGATGGCGCGCACGTTCAATGTCGCGCTGCCCGTCACCGCGACGCCGGGCTCGAACGTCACGCTCACACTCGCCGCGCTCGACGACTTCCCGGGCCGCATCGCGACCACCGCGACGAAGTCGATCGCGATCCTGCACGACACGCTCGCGCCGTCGCTGACGATCGCGAAACCTGCGGCCAACGACCAGTACGACGAAGCGAGCGGCGCGACCTTCGCGGTCGAAGTGAACGCCAGCGACGCCGAAGTCGCGGTGAAGCGCGTCGTCGCGACGTTCGACGGCGTCGACACGCCGCTCGCGTTCTCGAACGGACTCTGGCGCGCCACGCTCAGCGTCCCGAACGTCGACGGCACCGATCCGGTCGCGAAGTCGATCACCGTCAAGGCGTACGACTACGAAGACAACGCCGCGACCAGCAGCGTCGCGTTCTCCATCAAGCCGCTCATCGATCCGAACGCGCCCGCGCTGTCGTGGTCGTGCGGCAGCCCCGGCGCGATGGCGCCCGCGGGCATCGCAGTCCCGCTGCG
>DASVNL010000766.1:0-2455 GCA_036383875.1 Thermoanaerobaculia bacterium | reverse complement strand
CGAACGCAGTTTCGCGTCGGCGACGGCGAAGACCTGCGCGTTCGCGACGGGATCGTTCTCTTTGTCGATGACCACGATCGCGATGCTGCGACCCGCGTCGACCTTCACGTCGAGCTCGCGGTGCCGTGCGTTGTCGTCGAGGGGGAAAACGATCGGCTCTGGCTCGAGGCCATGCGTCGGGAAAATCCGAATGGTTTGTCTGCCCGATTGAATCCCGCCGAAGTCGAAGCGGCCGTCGGGACCGGTGATGAGCCGCGCGTGGGTTTCGCCCTGCTCGACGTTGGTCTGCAGTGCGACGGTCGCACCGGCGATCGGTGCGCCGCTTTGCGCATCGCGCACGATGCCGGTGATGCGGCCGTCCGGAATCGCGATGCGCAGCGTGCCGGCGTCGAGCGCGATCGTCTCGATGTACGCGGTCGGCAATGCGGGTCCGCGCACTTCGGCGAGATACGTTCCGCGCTGCCACATCGGCGCAGCGAACTTGCCGTTCGCGTCGAGCGAGATGCCCGCGCGCCAGCCCAGCTCCCGATGTTTCAGCAGCACGCCGCCATTAGCGAATTGCGTATCTCCGAACGTGATCTGTCCCGTGAGCGTGAAGCGTTCGACGGCGATGGTCGTGCGACGCACGTCGTTCGTGCCGACGGCGATCTTCGTTCCGAGTTGCTGCGTCGCGCTCGGACCGCGCAGGAGGATCTGGTACACGCCGGGCTCGAGTCCGTCGAAGCGAACGCGCCGCTCGTTTGCGGCGAGGCGCTTGTGCTCGACCTCATGCCACGCGTCGGACTCGTCGCGCAGCAGCAGTTCGACTTCGAGTGGCTCGGTGGTTCCGCGGATCGTCGCGTCGATGGTGCCGCCGCTCGACTCCTGCGGCGCGGCCAGCATGAGCAGCATGAGCAACAGATGCATGAGCGCTCCTTCACGAAGAAATGCGAAACGCGGGATCGCGCGTGTGAATCAGCGAGTGGCGGGCTGCGGCGCTTCGAGCGATGCGACGCGTGTGTCGTCCGACGGCGGCGCGGGCTGCTGTTCGTCGAGGCGCTGCACGGATGCGACGACGAAGTCGGCGCCGAACGGATCGTCGGTCTCGACGAACGGATGCGGGCCGGTACACCAGGTTCCGGAGAAGACGCAGGAACCACCGGTGTCATCGCAGAACGGGTACCCTCCGTTCACGGCGATGGCGCAGCGCGTTCCGGAGGCGCTGCACTTGCGGCAGTGGTCCGCGAACGCGATCGGCGCGGCGGTGACGAAAACGGCGAGAAGCAGAAGTGAAACCAGACGTTTCTTCATGACTTTCTCCTTGGTCAATCAGGGCGATCCCGCGTCCCGGTGCGGCATGATGGAAGGGCGTATGGGGGGATGGATAGAGACATTCTGTGCAGATGGGTGCGGCAGGCTTACCGCATGCATGAGACTGTTGCTGCTCATGACGGTGGTGTTGGCGCAGATGCCGGCTGAGGCGCGCGGGGCGGTGGCGTTTCACTACAAGGCGCCGCTGACTGCGACCGAGCTCGCCTGGTACTCGCGCTTCGACGTGCTGGTCACGCACGATCCGTTGCCGCGCGCGCAAGTCGACGCGCTGCACGCGAAGGGCACGAAGCTCGCGCTGTACGAGTGGTCCGTCGCGTTCTACACATCCCTCGCGACACCGTGGCAGCGCGGGTTGCCGTCGACCGCATTGCTCAACGCTGATCCGCTGCGCGGCCGCAGCGGCGCGTCGGATGCCGATGCGTTCTACTTCGATCCCGCATCGCCGCAACACGCAAACGAGCGCGCGATCGCGATCGCGGAGAAGCTGCACGCCATCGGATACGACGGCGTGTTCTTCGACACGACGACGCACGAGAGCGTGCATCCCGACGCGCTCGCCGAGTTTGCGCGCCGTCATCCCGAGACGACCTACGACGCCGAGTTCGCGCGATTCCTCCGCACGCTCCGCCGCGAATTGAGCGACGGCGTGATCATCACGAATCAGGGCTTTCGCGCGGCGCCGCACATCCTGCCGTTCGTCGACATCGACGTCAGCGAGAGTCTGATCACGCGGCCGGTGCAAGGCCGCTTCGTGATGCGTCCGTGGCTCGATTCTTCCGACGCGTGGAACAGCATTTCGTACCTGATGCGCAACCTGATCGCACCCGCGCAACGCGCGTATCCAAACGTGCGCTTCGTCCACCTCAACTATCTCGACACACTCGACGAGGCGTCCGTCGCGCGCATCGTCGCGATCGCGCGAATGTACGACGCCGAAGCGTTCGTCGCGCAACCTTCGATCTCCGGCGGCACGCTCGGCGAAGCCTACTTCGCCAATTTCGGCGCACCGCGAGACCGCATCGAGTCGACGGCGAAGCGCACCGCGTATCGCGTGTTCGCGCGAGGACTCGCAGCCGCGAACTTCGGCGACGCTACACTCTTCGTCCCGAATCCCGAACGCGCGACGTACGAGAACGTGGTGACG
>DASVNL010000765.1:0-1565 GCA_036383875.1 Thermoanaerobaculia bacterium | reverse complement strand
TTCGATGAGAGCCACACGGCCTCGCCGATGTCCTGCATGCCGATGCCTTTGAGCGACACGGCGCCGAGGAGTCGCAGTCCGATGTAGCCGTCGCCTGAGGATGCAGGGACCCCGATGTACGTGCTCCACGCCGCGCGCAATCGATACAGCTTCTGCCGATCCTCGGAGACTTCCGTCGAGATCTGTTTCAAGAACGGGATCGAGACGACGATGCCTTCGTTGATGAGGTGGCCGTTCTCGTTCACATACGCGTAGAACTCGCGGCGTTGCTGCGCGACGTCCGCTGTCTCGACGCCGCGCGAAAGCGGCGCGAAAAAGCGATAGACCTCTTGCTGGTCGTAGCCGTGCGAGAGGAGGAGATGCTGCAACTCCTCGAGCTCTTTCGTGGTCTTGCCGGTCGTCAGTCGCGAGAGCTCGACGATGCCGGGTCCGTAGAACTCCATGATCTGCGTGCCGTCCGATGCGATCTGCATCGGCAGCAATCGGTAGTAGCCGTAGTTGAGCGCGATGCGCATGCCGCGGTTGAACGCGAAGCCTTTCGCGCGCGCCGACGCGTAGAACTGCTGGATGTCGATGGCCGCGTGCAGCGTGCGCGTCGCGCGTCGCGACGTGTAGAAGGCGCCGTCGCCGAGGAACTTTTCGAATTGCAGCGCGTGACGGCGTGTGATGTCGGCGAGCTCGCGCTGGAACTCGATCATCTGCCGATACGACGTCTGCTCTTCGCCTTTGCCGCCGCGTGCAATCTCGCCGAGGGTTTCGGTGAAGGAGGTGATGTCGTAGACGAGACCGTAGCGATAGACGATCGGTTCGACGACGCCGCGTCGTCCGAAGTTCATCGGACGAATCGCGCGCGAGTAAACCGCCGTCGTGCCGTCGTCCGCGACGTTCTCCCCCTCGGGCGTGGTCTTCATCCAGACGATGCCGCGACGCAACGAGAGCACGAGTTGATGTTCGAGCAAGCGTCGTGCGACCGCATCGACGAGCGACAAGTCCGCGTCGACGCGAAAGCCCGGCTCCTCGGCCAGCAGTTGCCGCACGCGCGGATCGAGGAGCATCACGAGGGGCGGGATTGCGGAGTCGGGATAGCCGAGGAGCGACACCGCGCGGCGGAGGAGCCGGTTGCGAGCGAGCAGTTCGGCGGCGCTGTTGCGCAGTGAGTCGAACGCGAGGCGCACCTGCCCGAAGTCGCGACGCATCACGATCGTCGCGAAGCCGCGCAGCTCGTGCAGATCGGGGCTGACGTACATCTCGCCGCTGATCAGCGGGTTCTCGATCACGAGCTCGAGAAAGCCGCGCACCGTCACGTGCTCGCGCAGCATGAGCGCCCAGCGCTGTTGCAATGACCAGCGCAGACGTTCGGCCTCTTCGCGCGCGAGTCCCGTGTCCATCGCTTGGCGCACGAACGCGGTGAAGAGGCGAGCGGTTTGTTGCGTGTGCAGCAGCCAGAAGACCGACTCGTAGTCGGCGAGGACGCTCGACTCGGCCGCGTTGCGCGAGAGCTTGACCACGTGATCGCGATACGACGCGAGCAGGTCGTCTTTGCGTTCGGTGCGCGCGGTGCCGCG
>DASVNL010000764.1:0-11296 GCA_036383875.1 Thermoanaerobaculia bacterium | reverse complement strand
AGGCTTCCGCCACCGCCGCGACCCGATCGTCGCGGTGCAGTACCACCCCGAGGCCGCCCCCGGCCCGCACGACTCGTTCTATCTCTTCAACGACTTCGTGCAGATGATGGACGACTGGAAGAAGCGGTAGTCGCTGTCGCTGCGCCTTTTGCCAAGTGGCGTGTTGCCGCGTCCGAACATGAGCCCGAGTCAGAAGGCTTGTTCGACGTGCTCGCCGAACGTTTCTTTCAGCGTGCCGACGATCTCGCCGATCGTGCATTCGTTGCGCACGGCGTCGACGATGAAGTGCATGAGGTTTTGGTCTGACGATCGTGCGGCTTCGTCGAGGCGGGTGAGGGCGCTTTGCCAGTCGCGCGTGCGGCGGGCGCGGAATGACTCGAGGCGCGCGACCTGATCGCGTTCGACGCTTTCGTCGATCACCATGATCGGCAGCGTCGGCTCTTCGCCGTGCTCGATGAACTCGTTCACGCCGACCACGATCGCGGACTTGTCTTCGAGTGCGCGTTGCGCGGCGTAGGCGGCGTCGCCGATCTCGTGTTGCATGAAGCCCGACTCGATCGACGCCATCGCGCCGCCCATCGCGTCGATCTTCTCGATCAGCGCGCGCGCTTCACGCTCGATGTCGAGCGTCATCGCCTCGACCGCGTATGAGCCTGCGAGCGGATCGGCGATCGCGGGGACGCCGCTTTCGTGCGCGAGGATCTGCTGCGTGCGCAGCGCGATCTTCACCGACTCCTCCGTCGGCAGCGCGAGCGCTTCGTCGCGACTGTTCGTGTGCAGCGACTGGCATCCGCCGAGGACCGCGGCCATCGCCTGGTAGGCGACGCGGATCACGTTGTTCTCCGGCTGCTGCGCGGTCAGCGTCGAGCCGGCCGTCTGCGCGTGGAAACGCAGCGCGACCGAGCGCGGGTCCTTCGGCGCGTAGCGCTCCGTGATCAGCTTTGCCCACAGCTTGCGCGCCGCGCGGAACTTTGCGACCTCTTCGAGAAAATCGTTGTGCGCGTTGAAGAAAAACGAAATGCGCGGCGCGAAACTGTCGACGTCGAGACCGCGCTCCACCGCGGCCTGAACGTATTGGAGCCCATTCGCCAGCGTGAACGCGACCTCCTGCACCGCCGTCGAGCCGGCCTCGCGGATGTGATAGCCGGACACCGAGATCGTGTTCCACTTCGGCACGTTCTGCGCGCAGAACTCAAAGATGTCCGTGACGATGCGCAGCGATGGTGCGGGCGGGAAGATGTACGTCCCGCGCGCTGCGTACTCCTTGAGGATGTCGTTCTGAATCGTGCCGGAGAGCTTCGACCAATCCGTGCCGCGACGTTCCGCGACGATGAGCAGCAGCGCGAGCAGAATCGACGCAGGCGCGTTGATGGTCATTGAGATCGAGACCTTGTCGAGCGGGATCGCGTCGAGCAGCGTCTCCATGTCCGCGATCGAGTCGATGGCCACGCCGACCTTGCCGACTTCGCCGCGTGCGCGCGTGTCATCCGAATCCATCCCGATCTGCGTCGGCAGGTCGAACGCGACGGAGAGCCCCGTCGTACCGCGCTCGAGGAGATAGCGATAGCGGCGGTTCGACTCCGCCGCGGTGGAGAAACCTGCGTACTGCCGCATCGTCCACAACTTGCCGCGATACATCGACGCCTGCGGGCCGCGCGTGAACGGATATTTGCCGGGCGCGGAGAGATCGCGCTGCGCGTCGAAGCCGCGCTGCTCGAGATCGTCGGAAGTGAAAAACGGAGGGCGAGTGCTCATTCGGCGCGAATTCTACTGGCGGTGTCATCGCGGCCTGCGGATTCGCTTGAAATTGCTGCAAAACGCCTGTCCGCAGAGACGGAAGGACAGTTTCCGAATCCGTACGTTGCCGACGGCTCCCCGGAGGCCCATAATTCCCGGCATGTGGGAAAAATTGAGAGTCTTCGCGGGCGTATTGTGTCTACTGGTTTCTGTAGCCGCGTTCGCTGACAGCATCGACAGCGTAACGCCGTCGACGATTGCCTTCGGCAACGTCGAGGAGTTCCTGACGTTGCGCGGCAGCGGCCTGGCGGGTTCTGAGTCGACGCTCGTGCTGTTTGACGGCGATACGTCGATCGAGCCGAACAACGTCGATCCGGGCACGATCGTGGTCTGGATCCCGGCATCGGTGCTGTTCGTCGAAGGCCGGCACTCGGTCGAAGTTCTGGCCACGGACATCGGCGGCGCGGTGCGTCGCATCGGTCCGGCCTACTTCAACGTCGGCGCCGATCCGAATGGCGGCGGCGAAGGTCCTCCGAGCATTCAGGTGCCGGAGTTCGTGGTCGCCGAGGGAACGGGTCGTGGCGGCGGCGTCGCGGAGTTCGAGGTCGTGGCGACGAGCTACAACGGCGATCCCATCGCGGCGACGTGCAATCCGTCCTCGGGCTCCGTCTTCCCCTTCGGCGTCTCGCTCGTGTCCTGCACGGCGACCGACGCGTTCGGCTCCGCATCGGCTTCGTTCGTGGTCTTCGTGACCGACACGACGCCGCCGGTGGTCACGGTTCCAGCCGACATAACCAGCGCAAACGCAGTCGTCACGTTCACGGCCAGCGCCGTCGACGCGCTCGACGGTCCGGTCGACACGACGTGCTCGCCGGCCTCGGGCTCGACGTTCCGCAGCGGCACGACGACGGTCGTCTGCCAAGCGCGCGACGATCACTTCAACTACGGCTACGCGTCCTTCAACGTGACGGTCGAAAACGGCGCGCCGACCATCAGCGTGCCGGACGAGATCAACGTCCCGGCGACGAGCCCCGCAGGCGCTGTGGTGACGTTCACCGCGACGGCCACCGGCGGCGCCACCGTCGCCTGCACGCCAGCCTCCGGCTCGACGTTCGCCCTCGGCACGACGGCCGTGAACTGCACGGCCACGAATGCCTCCGGCACGGACAGCGGCAGCTTCAACGTCACGGTGTTCGATGACGGTCCGGTGCTCACGGTTCCGGACGACATCACCGCCGAGGCGACCAGCGCCGCCGGTGCGGCGGTGACGTTCACCGTCAGTGCGACCGACGCCATCGACGGCGCGATCACGCCGACCTGCTCGCACAACTCCGGCGCCACGTTCCCGCTCGGCGTCACGACGGTCACGTGTTCGGCGACGGATTCGTTCAACAACACCACCGACGATTCGTTCGACATCGAAGTGGTCGACTCGACGCCGCCGCAGATCGTGACGCTCGAGGCCAACCCGAACACGCTCTGGCCGCCGAATCACGCGATGATCGACATCGCGCTGACCGCGGTCGTGTTCGACGCCGTCGACACGAATCCGGTCACGTCGATCCTCTCCGTCACGTCCGACCAGCCGATCAACGGCACGGGCGACGGCGACACGGCTCCCGACTGGCAGATCACCGGCGCGATGACGCTCAAGCTGCGCAGCGAGCGTTCGCACGGCAACGATCGCACGTACACGATCACCGTGCAGTCCGTCGACAGCGCCGGCAACATCGGCACGAAGACGGTGCAGGTGAAGGTGACGCAGACCAAGCGGCGCCGCTAACCGTCTTTTTATCCGCAGTTCGTGAAAACGGCGGCCTCACGGCCGCCGTTTTGTTTCGGCAGTTATAATTGCGCGCCTTTCGACATGGCCCTCTCCGGAAACCTTCAAACCATGCTCCCCGGTGATCTTCTTCAATGGCTGAGTCTTGGCCAGAAGACGGGGACGCTCGTCATCACGAACAAGCGTGTTGAGAAGAAGATCTTCTTTCGGAACGGCCGTGTGATCTCCTCCGCCTCCAACGACCCGCGCGAATACCTCGGGCAGTTCCTCATGAGCCACGGCTACCTCACGGAGCCGGAGCTGAAGAAGGGGATGGAAGTGCAGATGCAGTCGGGGATTCTCCTCGGCAAGATCCTGGTGATGATCGAAGTCATCACCGAGGGCGATCTGCAACGCCTGATGCGCCTCAAGGCCGAGGAAGAGATCTACGACATCTTTCTCTGGAACGACGGCGACTTCTATTTCGTCGACGACGAGCTGCCGAAGATGGAGATGATCCCGCTGCAGGTCGACGTCACCGGAATCATCATGGAAGGCACGCGGCGCGTCGACGAGTGGGCGCGCATTCGCGAGCTCGTTCCGAACGAAGCCGTGATTCCCGTGCCGGTCGGCGAGATCGGTGCGACCGACGACCTCGAAGAAGTCGAAGAGCAGATCGTGCGTGCGATCGACGGCAAGCGCACCATCGCCGACATCGTGCTCGAGTCGCGCTCGTCTGCGTTCATGGTTTCGTCGACGGTCTGCGCACTCGTGCGACTCGGGATGGCGAAGCTCGTCGATCCGTCGACGCAGAAGCTGCAGAAGATCACCGAGGAGCAGATCGCCGAGGCGGCTCCTGTTGCGGCGACGCGGCAGGAGTTCAACGAAGACGACGAGATCCTTTCGCTGCTCAACGGGGCGCAGAACGCGCTTCGCGTGCGCGACTTCGAGAAGACGCAGCGCCTGTTGCGCGCGGCGCAGAACATCGATCCCAATCATCCGAAGGTCCGCTCCGCCGTCAAAGGCGCGGAGACTGTGATCCTCGGCGAACTGCGCAATCAAGGCATGCTCGACTCGAAGGTGCCGAAGGTTTCGAAGCCGCTCGAAGAGATCACGCAGATGAACTTCTCGCCGAATGAAGGCTTCATCCTCTCGCGCGTGAACGGCCAGTGGGACATCGGCTCGCTGATCAAGATCAGTCCGATCCGCGAGACCGACGCGATGCTGATCTTCTACAAGCTCTGGAAAGACGGCATCATCGCGTTCGACTGATGAATCTCGCGGAGCTGCGGCGCTACCTCTTCGCCGCGTACATCGACTTCCGACTCTTCCTCACCGGCAAGGCCGATCGCGACTTGCCGCCGTTGCGTTTGCGCGACGTCGGGCAGGGCGACTTTCGCGCGATCGGCGAAAGCCTCGCGACGCTGCTCGTGCGTCACGGATTGCAGCCCGAACATCGCGTGCTCGACATCGGCTGCGGCGTCGGACGCGTGGCCCTTCCGCTGACGCGCGTGATCTCGTCGAAAGGTCGCTACGAAGGGATCGACATCGTGAAGCGCTGGGTGCGCTGGTGCCGCAAGCACATCACGCCGTCGCATCCAAACTTTCGCTTCACGCACGCGGACATCTACAACTCGCACTACAACCGCAGCGGCGTGCCGGCCGCGCAGTTCCGCTTTCCGTACGACGACGCGTCCTTCGACTTCGCGTTCGCGACGTCGGTGTTCACGCATCTCGATCTCGACGCG
The DNA here is from genome assembly GCA_036383875.1 of Thermoanaerobaculia bacterium. Classification (GTDB taxonomy): domain Bacteria; phylum Acidobacteriota; class Thermoanaerobaculia; order Gp7-AA8; family Gp7-AA8; genus QHVT01. The sequence continues at coordinate 6,049 of DASVNL010000764.1, read as the reverse complement.
GCGAAGAACTATCTGCACGAGGCGCATCGCGTGCTCGCGCCGGGCGGCGTGTTGATCGCGACATTTTTCTTCTGGGACGACACGATCACGAACGCCGCGCTCGACTTTCGTGTGAATCGCGGCGCGTATCGATTGCTCGACGAGAACGATCCCGACTGGGCGATCGCGTTCGACGCGAAGATCATCGACGAGTTGCTCCCGCCATCCGCGTGGCGCGATCGCATCGTCGAGCCGGGACGCTGGCGCGGCGCAGACGGGGAGTTTCAGGACGTCGTGCGCGTGGTGAAGCGCTAGGTTAAGCCGACCTGCGCGCGGACCGCGATCTCGAGCCCGTTCATCTCACCCTGATCGGTTTCGTGGTCGTAGCCGAGCGCGTGCAACACGCCATGCAGGATCAGGTACCGCACCTCGGTCGCGAGCGAATGCTTTTCGTCCACGGCCTGGCGTTTCGCCTGATCGACGGAGATGACGATGTCGCCGAGGGGTCGGCCTTCGTCGTCCTGCGGATCGCCGTACGAGTCGTCGGCGGGAAACGTGAGCACGTCCGTGGTCTTCGCCTTCTTGCGAAAGCGTTGATTGAGCTCGGTCATCTGCGAGTCGTCGACGAACGCGATCGACACTTCGCCGATCGCGTATTCGAGACGATCCATCCGTTCGAGCGTGAGCAGGACGGTGCGCGTGAACTCCGCGATCTCGCGCCGGCTGAAGCGCGGGACCGCGACCCCTGTGACTTCGACGTCCGTCACTGCGGTTTCTCGCGCTCCGCTTTTTCGCGTTCCATCCGGTCGTACGCCACGACGATCTTCGCCACGAGCGGATGGCGCACGACGTCGCGATCGCTGAAGTCGAAGAACTTCACGCCGTCGACGTCTTCGAGGATGCGCCGCACTTCGCGCAGACCCGACTTCTTGCCGTCCGGCAAGTCGACCTGCGTGATGTCGCCGGTGACGACGGCCTTGGAGCCGAAGCCGAGGCGGGTGAGGAACATCTTCATCTGCTCGGGCGTCGTGTTCTGCGCTTCGTCGAGGATGATGAACGAGTCGTTGAGCGTCCGGCCGCGCATGAATGCGAGCGGCGCGATCTCGATCACGCTGCGCTCCATCAGCTTCTCGACTTTCTCGAAGCCGATGATGTCGTACAGCGAGTCGTACAGCGGTCGCAGGTACGGATTGATCTTCTCCGCGATGTCGCCGGGCAGAAAGCCGAGGCGCTCGCCCGCTTCGACGGCGGGACGGCAGAGGATGATGCGCTTCATCTGCTTGTCCTGCAGCGCGGCCGCGGCCGCGGCGACGGCGAGGTACGTCTTGCCCGTGCCGGCCGGTCCGACGCCGAAGACGATGTCGTAGTCGCTGATCGACTGGAGATACATCTTCTGCGCGAGGTTGCGCGGCGAGACGACGCGGCGGATCGACGCCTGCAGTGAGTCGTCGGTGAAAAAGTCGACGACGTTAACGTCCGGCTTGTCGCGCACGACGCGTACGGCCGTGGTGATGTCGGACTTCTGAATCGGATAGCCCTGGCCGATGAGCTGCTGCAACTGCGTCAGCAGATACTCGGCCTGCGCGGCGTGATCGCCGCTCACGGTCATCTCGTGTCCGCGCGACGAGATCTTCACGTGAAACGCGTCTTCGATCGCGCGCAGGTTCTCGTCGTGATTGCCGAAAAGCGTGTGCGTCTGGCGCTCGTCCAGCGTGAGCTCGATGGTTCGTCTGTTGTTCTGCTGCTCGTTCTGTTCAGCCATGCGTCCTCATGAGATGAAAAAACTGATCCACACTTCGCCATATTCAGCCGTGCGCGAGTGGCGAAGCCGCGTCGGAGTCGAGGAAAAGGGTTCGGTGCGACGCCGGTGCTCGATGGCCACGACGGCGTTCTCGCCGAGCGTCACGTGTGCGTCGATGGACATCAGCAACTCGTCGTACCGGTCGTAGTCGTACGGCGGGTCCGCGTAGATCACGTCGAAAACCTCGTCCCCGAGACGCTTAATCCCCGCGACCGCGTCGGCGTTGACCGCACGCACCGCGACGTCCATTGCGCGCGCGTTTTTTTCGATCGCCGCGACGTTCGCGCGTGACAGGTCGATCGCGACCGCCGCCGTCGCGCCGCGCGAGATCGCCTCGAACGCGAAGATGCCGGTGCCGGCGAAGAGATCGAGGAAGCGTGCGCCTTCGAGCTGTTCGCGCACGATGTTGAAGAACGCCTGGCGCGCGCGCTCGGACGTCGGCCGGACGTCGGATTTCGGGACTTCGATGCGGCGGCCGCGGAGTGTGCCTGCGGTGATGCGAACGACACTCATGCAGCGCTACTCACGCGCCTTGGCCCCCATGAAGTAGAGATGCAGATCTTTCTTCGCGATGTACACGACCGTCGGCGCGTCTTCGCACGAGAGCTCGACGACGCCCGCGCCGTCCACGATGCGTTGCACGGTCCACACTTTGTGATCGTCGGCCACGAGCTGATCGCCCGGCTTCGGCTCATAGTTCGCGATCGACGTCGTCACTCCGCGATCCTCGGAGATCGCGCGAAGCAGATCGCGCAACGGCTCGATCTGATCGGTGAGCTGCTTCGACAACACGTGATTCGGATGGAACACGCGCTCGACGTATGTGCCGTCCGCGTCGTACACGCGGAGCAGGCAGCGGCGATTTAGATCGGGATCGGGGAGTGATTGCTGATCGACGGCGCGAAGATTCTTCGCCGTCGCGGTGCTGACGTACGCCTTCAGCGCATCCTCGGGGATCAGCACTTTCTTACGAATCCCCGCGGCGCCGGTCATCTTCACGACGACCAGTCCACCCTCGAAGATCGAGATGCGCTGTTCGAGATTTCCCTCGACGGTCATGAAATCGACCGCCGGTTTGCGCAGCCGGCCATCGAGCAGTTGCGGGCCGATGACCTGCTTCGCGCCCGTGAGCTCGGGCATGTCGTATTTCTTGAGGCGCTTCTGCTGACGCTCGGGGACGGGCGTGGCGATCGCGGTGTCGGGCGAGACCGGCTCGACCTGCGTGATGTCGTGCTGCGCGATCGCGTTCGATGCGAGAACCAGCGCGAGCACGACGTACGCGGATTTCACCGTGTTTCCTCGAGGAAGCGGCGCGCGACCTGACGTGCGTACGTGCGCGCGTCTTCCGGCGCGACTTCGCCGCTGAACACCGCGGCGCGCGTCTCTTCGAGCGCGCGTGCGACGTGCGGTCCACCTGGCACTTCGAGATCGTTGCCGCGCAGCGGAATCGTGAAGCGTTCGAAGTCGTGGTAGTGGCGCAGATGATCGCGCTGTTCGGGATGTTCGGCCGCGAGCACGGCCAGCATCTCGTGCGAGAGAGAGCGATAGATTCGGAATCGCTCGCGATCGTCGGGCGCGCCGACGACGGTCTCGGCGACGCGTGGAAGCTCGTTCGCGATCTCGACGACGATGCGCGCGCGCTTCTGCGAGAAGCCCGAGCCTTCGAAGTCGATGGGCGAGGCGTCGCCGTGCAGCAGCGCGCCGGTGTAGATGACGTAGCGGTCGACTTCGGGCGTGCGCGACATCTGCTCGCGCAGCATCTCGAGGCGGCGTCGCAGCTCGTCGCTGCCGCGGCGTCCGAAGAGCACGTGCAGCGCGCCGCGCGATGAAAGCTCGGTGAGCACGGCCGGCGCTTCGGCCTCGTCCATCGCGAGGAACAACTCGCGCCAGATGCGCTCCTTCGAGATGGTCGTCATCGCGCCGCCTTCGATGGCTTCGTTCATCAGGCGATCGGTCTGTTCGTCGAGCGTGAACCCGAGTCGGACGGCGAGACGGATCGCGCGGAAGATGCGTGTCGGATCGTCGACGAAGCTCTTCTCGTGCAGTACGCGTACGACGCGACGCTCGATGTCTGCCGAGCCTTCGGTCGGATCGTGGAGCGTGCCGGTGAGGAGGTCGAATGCGATCGCGTTGATGGAGAAATCGCGACGCATCAGATCGTCGCGCAGACGTCCCGCGGCGACGGCCGGCAACGCACCGGGATGGCGATAGCGCTCTTTGCGCGCCGTCGCGATGTCGATCTCCGGAAACTCCGGAGCGGTGACTTTGTACGTGAGGAATTGCGGGAACGAACGCACGCGGCCGTCGATGCGTTTGGCGATCGCGCGGGCGAGCGTCGAGCCGCCGGTTTCGAGCGTGAGATCGACGTCGATCGCGGGCCGCCCGAGGAGGATGTCGCGGACCGGTCCGCCGACGAGATAGGGGTGACAATCCTTCTCGACTGCGACCTCTTTCACGAGGTCGATGGCGCGACGTTGAGCCTGGGGTAGATCGCTGAGAAGGTTCATGGGGTCAATGTTTTGCTGCCTGTTCATACACGGATCCGAGGACGCGTACGCGCTGCCTCGTTTTGAACTTCGAAATCGTCTGGCGAGCGGATGCCAGCTTGTTCTCAGCCACCTCTGGTTTGAACAGGGCGGCTAGTATCGCATGAGTCATCTCGTTCGGATCGCGCACCGGGACCAGCCATCCTGTACGCCCATTTTCGAGCCGCGTGCTGTTCATTTTTGTACGCGAGGCAACTACAGGCAGTCCAACGACTAACGCCTCTGCGACGTAACCGTCGAGGTCGCTTTCCTCGACTGCCGGGTCGACCCAAATATCTACCGTGGAGAGATCTTCAGGCGCAGGCGGATGATCGAGAATGTCCCACGTCACATCGTCGCGAAATCGATGGATGCGCGCGAGCGTCTGCTCGACCATGTTGCGCGTCCCGGCGCGTTGGAAACTGGCGATGCGATTCTGCTGGGGGGATCGGCGGGGGAGGTTCCAGTAGCGATCTTCCACTGCTTCCGGAGTATCGAGCGGATCGAGAATGACACGCGGCACCGGCGGTTTCGTGAACGTCCAGCGCGACTCCTTCATCGCAACCGATGAGACGTACGGAACGGGAAAGTTCTTGAAGTCTTTCGGATCGAGTGCGCCGCTCGCGTAGACGTGCGCGACGTCGGCGTCCTTCAGCTCGACGATCTCGTGCTTCTCGCGCAGCCCTTCGAGATCGGCGCGTTGCAGCTTGCGCTCGAAGTGGGAGGCCGAGGGGAGCACGAGCTGGGCGATGCGCACCAGCGAAGGGTAACGCTAGGCGGTGGGTCGTGTGGCGTCGCTCAATTCAGCGACACCGACCGCGTTCTTCGTCGACGACTTCACGCGGTACATCGCCGCGTCGGCCTTGCGGATCAGCCCTTCCTTCGTCATCGCGTGCGTCGGATACGTCGCGATGCCGAAGCTCGCGGTGATCGACACCTCGACGTTCGCGTCGATGCGCAGCGGGCTCGCTGACATTGCGCGGGAGATGCGGTTGGCGACGGCGATGGCCTGTTCCTGATCGGTCTGCGGGAGGATGACGCAGAACTCGTCGCCGCCGAAGCGCACGACTTTGTCGATGCCGCGCACCGCGCTGAGGATGCGCTTCGCAACTTCCTGCAACGTCCGCGAGCCGCTGAGATGGCCGTAGAAGTTGTTGACCATCTTCAGGTCGTCGAGGTCGAGGAAGATGATGGAGAAGAGCGTGCCGTAGCGGCGCGAGCGCTCGATCTCTTCGTCGAGGTAGGTCTCGAAGAAGCGGCGGTTGTAGGCCTTGGTGAGGTCGTCGCGCATCGCGAGGTCGCGGCTGCGCGTGAGCTGGTAGACGTTGCTCAGCACCTGCGCGACCGCCGAGAGGTACCGCGTGACCTTCGCGTTGGTTTCCTCGTCGAGTTTGTCGCCCGGCGAGAGCGGGACTTTGATGACGCCGAGAAGGTCCTCGCGAACTTGCAGCGGCATGACGATGAGCCCGTGGCCTTCGGCGTTTCGCGAGTGCGCGAAGAGTTGCACGGATGACAAAGCCTTTTGCAGCAAGTCGGACGGGACGCCAGGCAGGAACTCGGTGGTCTCGCGATTGCCCGGATCGTTGCTGTAGCTGACGACGTAGCGTTCGAGTCGCGGGTCGTGGAGGAAGAGCGTGCCGTACGGAAGCTCCAGCAACTCCAACACCGTCGACGTAATCCGCTCCGACACCGCCTCGGCATCGACCATGGTCATCAGCTCATGGATCTGCCGCAGGTACGCCGA
>DASVNL010000763.1:0-8216 GCA_036383875.1 Thermoanaerobaculia bacterium | reverse complement strand
AACCGCCAACTGCCAACCGCCAACCGGTTCAACGCTTCAGCACCGTCAGCCAGCGCTTCCACGCCTCGTCGTGCGCTTTCTTGTTCGCGTCACTCGCGTCGGCGGCTTCGCCCGCGCGCATGAACGCGTGGCCGGCGCCGTCGTAGATCACCGGCTCGAAGCGTTTGCCCGCGGCCTTCATCAACTCTTCGGTCTTCGGGATCGTCGCGTTGACGCGCGCGTCCGCGCCTCCGTAGAAGCCGAACACCGGCGCGTCGATCTTCGCGACTCCGGCTTCGTCCTGCGGTCCTGTGCCGTAGAACACGTATGCGCCGAAGAGTCCCGGGATCTCGTTCGCGGCGAGCCACGTTTGCGATCCGCCCCAGCAGAATCCGCCCACCGCGACCTTGCCGTTCGCGGACGGGATCTTCTTCGCGTAATCGACGGCCGCGCGCAGATCGGCGAGCACCTGCGCGCGCGGCAACTTGCTGATGCCTTCGCGCGCCGCATCCTCGGATTCGAAATCCTTCGTGCCGCCGCCGTTCGGCGCAGTGCCGGAAAGCAGATCCGGCGCGATCGCGATGTAGCCCTGCTCGGCGAGTTTGTCCGCGACCGTGCGCGCCCAGTCATTGAGTCCGCGATTCTCGTGAATCACGACGATGACCGGCGCTTTATCTGCGCGCTCGGGATAAACGACGTACGCGCGAACCGTGCGATCGCCGTGTTTGAGGTCGACCCACTCGTCGTGACGCGGCGTGTTCTCGAGGCGCGATGTCGAAGTTTGCGAGTGGCAGGCGGCGGTGAGAAGCAGCAGTGCGAGGAAGCATGCAGTCGCGCGCATGCGCAAAGCCTACTTCAGGGATAGGTGAACGTCACCACTGCTTTCGTCACGCCGTTCTGCAGCGCGATCGCGAGATTCGGCGACATCGCATAGAACGGGCGCAAATCGATCTGATTCGACAGGAACACGTTGCCCTGCGTACCGCAGAGATCGCCGAAACGCTGCAACGCCTCGATCGGCTTCTTCACGCGCATGCTGCTGTAGAGCCGCGCGATGTCGTCGCGCAACGCGCCCTGCGCCTTCTGCGTGTACGTCTTGTTGAACGACGTCAGCGCGAGCTCTTCCTTCGTCACGCGCTTCGCCTCGTCGTACGCGTACGAAACCGTCGCGGTCCACGACGTCTCCGGCGCACCTTCGCCGACATACCCGCGATATCCGCCGCTGAGATTCACGGCCGAGAGCACGTCGCCGTCGTACACGTACGCGGCGTTCATCGAGATGATGTGATGACACGCGGCGGTGTTCTGATACTCGACGCTCTGCTGCGCGATGCGGCCGCTCGCGTCGAACGTGTACTTGTTCGCGTAACGCTGTCCGTCGACGATGAGGTCTTCGCGATCGAGCAGCCACACGCCCGGCGCGCTCGCGTGCGCTTCGTACGCGAGGATCTCGCCGCCCGACGTCGACGTCACGCGCTCGAGATACTCGGCGCCCTGCTGATACTTGATCTGATTGCCGCTCTTGTCGGTGAAGCCGGTCAGCAACTCGCCGTCGTACGTCCACCCTTCCGCGCGACGCGCAGTGCGAATCTCGCGCTGACGCGCAGGCGAATACCGCAGCGCCTCACGTTGCGTGGTCGCGTTGGAGAGGCACGGAAGGATGTCGTTGCGATTGAAGCGACTGTCGGAGAAGTACGTCGCACGCGTCGCCGATGCGCCATTCACGCACGAGCGCGTGTTGAACACCGGCGAGTCGAGATACGGCCCATGCCAGCAGCGCTCGCACCACGTCGCGCCGGCGGGAAGTTTGTGGCCGCAGAACGAGCAGACGATCTTCGTGCTCATGTCCTCGACTTCGTGCTGCAAGTCGAACACGCGCTCGTCGATGTTTGCCTTCTTCTCGAGATCGGTCTCGAGCTCGGAGTAACGGCGGAAGCGCTCGATCGCGGCGACGTAGTTCGCCTGCTTCTCGAGGATCACGGCCTGGTTGTAGACGTTCGCGGGATCGTTCGGCCGCTGCTGCTCGGCGAGCTTGAACAAGCGCAATGCCTCGCCGAGCTCCGCGCGTCCGTACACGAACTTCGCGCGATTGAAGAGATCGGAGTACTCCTGATCGGCCTGACGCTTCTTCTGCAACTCGCGCTGAAATTCGAGCTCGAGCTGCAGCTTGCTCACGTTCGCGCGTTCGGCGCCTTCGGGAAAGAGTCGCGTGTAGCGCTCGATCTTCACCTGCGCATCGGAGTAGCGTCCCGAGCGCGCGAGCACGACGGCCATGTTGTACAGCACCGCCGGATCATCAGGCTTGATCGCGTCGGCCTTCGCGAACTGGTCGTACGCCGATCCGTATTCGCCGAGCTCCGCGAACTTGCGTCCGAAGAATGCGGCCTTCGTGAACTCTTCTTCGTTCGGCGCAGACGCCGCAGCAGGTGTCGTTGCCGGCGCAGGCGTGACGGGCGGCAGCGGCGCTTCCTGCGCGTGCATCGCGACGGCGAGCAACATCACGAGCAGCGCTCTCATCGCAGGAACCCCTCCACCACCGTCGACAACCACAGTCGCTGATCCTCGGTCGGCTGCGACTGCGCGAGCAGCATGTACAACGCACGCTTCTTCTGCGCGGTCGAGAATTGTCCGGCCGTGTCGCGCAGTGCGCGCTCCGGCGCAGCCGCGATCTCTCCTTCGATTTCGAACACGACGTCGGCCGCATCGGCGGGCGCCCAATGTTTCGTGATCGCGTCGCCGAAGAGTCGCGCCATCAGCGCGAGTCGCTCCTGCTCCGTGTGCGCTTCGCGCGCAGCGGACGTCAGCTTGCTGCGCATGCCCGAGCCTTCGATGAGCAGGCGCAGGTTCGAGAGCAACTGAATGCGCTGCATGCACGCCTCGAAGATCTTCGCCTTCACCGTTTCATCCGCGATTCCGGACGACGCTTTGAGGATGTTGTCGATGCGCTGCGTTTCGTAGCTGATGAAGCGCTCCGCCGTTTCCTGCGCGGACAGCAACTCGTCATCGCTCGGCGGTTCCGCGACTTCGGGCTCGGCCGCGACGACTTCCTCACGTACCGGCGGATCGGCCGCGATCTGCGCAGGGACGTTGCCGATCTCCGCGAGCGGCAAGTCCGCCGCGACGACGGCGGGCTTCGTCACATCGATGGTCTTCGTCGCGATCAGATCCTCGGCCGACGTCACGACCGGCGCAGGCGCAGACGGCGGCAGCGGAACGAGTTTCGGTGCGCCGAGGTTCGGCGTCGCGGGTGCTTCGGCATAGAGGCCGCGGATCAGTTCGGAGTCGCTGGTGACTTTGTTGTCGAGCAGATGCTCGCGCACGCGCAAGCGGATTTCCTCGGCCGTGCGCAATTGCAACGTCCGCTGTCCGGCATCGAGAAACGTCGCCGACGCGCGATCGAGCGTCATGTCGCAGTGGCACGGTCCGAAGCGATCGGCGTCGTACTGCTGCTCGCGCACGTTGCGAAAGTACTCGACGACTTTCGCGTTCGCGGCGACCTGCTGATCGCGCGCGCGATCGCACGCGGCCTGCGTCGCGAACTGATTTGCGCCCGCGATCTCGGTGAATGATTTCTTGTCCGGGCTGTACATCGCGACGTGATAGTGAAACGCGTCGCAGGGCCTTCCGGCCACAGCCGTTGGACACACCAGCGCCTGCTGCGCCATGGTGGTCGCGGAGAGAAATCCAGTAAGAGCGAGGAGAAGGACGCGCAAGGTCGGATTGGATTATAGAGAATCGATTCCGCGCGTCACGCTTCAACACCACGCCGGGCCGGTCGTAATGCATGCGAAGGAGAAACAGTCCATGAAGAAACGCATCACGATCCTCACTCTCGTCATCGTCGCCCTCGGCGTGCTCGCCGTCGCGCCGATGGTGTTGGGCGGCCCGATGGGACGCCGCGGTCACGCCGGCGGTCACAGCTTCGCCGAGGGATTCATGCTCGGCCGGCTGTCGCACATCAAAGAGGAGCTCGACCTCACCGACGCGCAAGCGGATCAGATCAAGGCCATCGTCGCGGAGTTGCGCACGCAGAACGAGCCGTATCGCGATCAGGTGCGCGGCAATCTGCACGACATCGCGAAGACGCTGCTCGCGAATCCGAACGACGTCGCGAGTGCGCAAGCCAAGCTCGACGCGCAGGTCGCGGCGGAGAAGGCGCTGAAGTCGAACGTGCTGAACGCGACGGCGAAGGCGCTCAATGTGCTCACGCCCGCGCAGCGCACGAAACTCGGCGAAATGGTCGAGAAGCACGCGTCGCGCATGCAGCGATTCGCCGAGCGGTAAACGGTGTGGTGACTCATGACGATCCGCAGGAAGCTCGCGCCATCGCGCGCGTGCAGCAGGGCGACGCTGGGGCCTATGACTACCTCGTGCAAAAGTACCTGCCTCGGGTCATCTCCATCGCCTCGGGCATCGTGCGGAATGCGCACGATGCCGAGGACCTCGCGCAGGAGGCGTTCGTGAAGGCGTATCAGCACATCGGGCGCTTTCGCACCGGCGAGCCGTTCGGACCGTGGATCTATCGCATCGTGACGAACCTCGCGCTCGACGTGCGCAAGCATCGCGTGAAGTTTCGACACGAAGAGCTCGGCGACACTGAACGGGCGGCGCGTCGCGATGACGCGGAGCTGCCGGCGATGAACAACGAGATCGCGCGACGCATCGACCTCGCGCTCGAGACGCTCCCCGAGATGCAGCGCGTGGTCGCGCGGCTGCATCTGGTGGAGCAGTTCGAACATCAGGAGATCGCGGCGATGATGGGCATCAGCGACGGCACCGTGCGATCGCACCTCTCGCACGCGCGCAAGAAACTGCAGGAGCAACTGGCGGATCTCTACGGGAGCACTTCATGACTGAACACGATGATTTCTTCGCGCGATTGCGCAACGACGCGCAGCCGCTGCGACATCAGCCCGATGCGGCGACACTCGCGCGCATTCGCAGTCGCATCGAAGCGCGACTCGCACCGCGCGAAACGGTGCTCGATGTGCTCGCGGCGTGGTTCCGTCCGATCGCGGCGGCGATGAGCGCCGTCGCACTCGCGGCCGCAATCGGCATCGCGGCGTATTCGGTCAGTGACACGTCGTACGACGACGCGGTCGAGATCGTGATGGGAGGAGAGACCTACAGTGTCGGCCGCTAGAACCACAGTGATCGCCGTGATCGTGCTCGCGGTGACGTTCATCACCGGACTCGTCGCCGGATTCGCCATCGGACGCTTCGCGCATTTCGGACGCGGCCCGCGTGGCCCGATGCCGCAGATCGCCGCGACGATGATGCTCAATCGCCTCGACCATCACCTCGACCTGACGGACGCGCAGGAGAAGCAGATTCGCGCAATCTTCGAACGCCGCCACGCGCGGATGACCGAGGAGATCGCGTCGACGAATGCGGAGATCGAGCGCGTCCTCACTCCCGAGCAACGCACGAAGTTTCAGCAGATGCGGATGCACCTGCGAGGACGGCGTTAGAAGTCGAGGCGCCGCGAAGCAGCGCCCCGACATGAACGTTCTTTTACTTCGCCGCTGCGGCAGCGGCGGCAGCCGCCTGCGCCTCGAGCATCGCCGGCGTGGTCGCGGGCTGATTCACGAGATCGCTGTATTCGAACAGCGCGGTCGAGAGGTAGCGTTCGCCCGTGCTGGCGAGCACCGCGACGACGCGCTTGCCGGGGCCGAGCTCCTTCGCGAGCTCGATCGCGGCCCACGTCACCGCGCCGGAGGAGATTCCGACGAAGATGCCTTCCTCTTTCGCGAGACGGCGCGCGAGGTTCACGGAGTCGTCGAAGTTCGCGTCGTAGATGCGATCGACGACGTCGGCGCGATAGATCGCCGGGATCATGCCCGCGCCGATTCCCTGGATCTTGTGCGGGCTGTGCGTGCCGCCTTTGAGGACCTGCGACTCGACCGGCTCGACTGCGCCGACGATCACGTGCGGCGCTTCCTGCTTCAGGATCTCGCCGACACCCGACACCGTGCCGCCGGTGCCGACGCCCGCGACAAAGCCGTCGAGCTTTCCGCCGGTGTCGCGAAGAATCTCGCGTGCGGTGGTCTCACGATGGACCTTCACGTTCGCCGGATTGTCGAACTGCTTCGACAGCCATGCGCCCGGCGTCTGATCCGCGTACTCCTGCGCGACGCGCTGCGCTTCCTTGATGCCTTTCGGGCCAGGCGTGAGCAGCAGCTTCGCGCCGAGGGCTTCGAGCAGCTTGCGGCGCTCGACGGACATCGTGTCGGGCATGACCAGCGTGCACTTGTAGCCCTTCGCCGCCGCGACGAACGCGAGGCCGATGCCGGTGTTGCCGCTCGTCGCTTCCACGATCGTCGCGCCGGGCTTGATCTCTCCGGAGCGCTCCGCCTCTTCGACCATCGAGATCGCGATGCGGTCTTTCACCGACGAGAGCGGGTTGAATGACTCGAGCTTCACGACCACTTCCGCCGCGCCCTCGGGAACCACTTTGTTGAGCCGGACGAGCGGCGTGTTGCCGATGAGCTGCGTGATGTTGTCGTAGATCCTTCCGTGCATTTTCGAGAACTCCTTTGAAACGCAAAATCGGTTGTCAGGAGAACGATAGACCTGCTCCCGACAACCGACAACTGATCGACTGACAGCCTTAACCGTGCGCGAGCGCGGCACCGCTGGCGGCGCCAAGGTAGCGGTACCCGATCTTCGCGACCGCGACGATCACCGCTGCGTCCGTGCCGACTGCTTTCTGCAGCTTGCGGCGCAGTCGCGTGACGTGCGTGTCGACCGTGCGGCTGTTGAGATTCAGATCGACGCGATAGTTCCAGACACGCGAAAGCAGCTCGTCGCGCGGAACGACGCGCTCCTTGTTCTTGAACAGGTACATCAGCAGGTCGAACTCTTTCGGCGAGAGCTTGAGCTTCTGCTCGTTCGCCGTCGCCTCGCGCGTCGCGGGGTCGAGACGGATGAGCGAGTCTTCGCACACCGTCTTGGCCGTCGTCGTCGCGACTTCGCTGCGGCGCATGACCGCGTCGATGCGTGCGAACAGCTCCTGCACGCCGAACGGCTTGGTCACGTAGTCATCGGCGCCGCCACGCAGGCCGCGCACCTTGTCCGTCTCCTGACCGCGCGCGGTCAGCAGAATCACCGGAACCTTCGACACTTTGCGAATGTGGTCGAGAACCTCGAACCCACTCTTCTTCGGCAGCATCAGATCGAGCAGCACGAGATCCGGCGCCTCGGCGTGAAAGAGGCGAATGGCCTCTTCGCCATCGCCGGCCGTCACGGTCTCGTAGTTCTCGTGCCGGAGGTTGATCTCCAGCCCCTGCCGGAGTCCCGCTTCATCCTCAACGATCAGAATCCTCGTCATTCGTTCTCTCCGTCCGTCTACTGTTACGGATCACTCAGTCCCGGGGTTTCCTGTAGCTCAGAATGCCCTCTGTGCCTGGGGCATCGGAATCATGTCTGCGGTGTGGGCAGTGAGGTCGCGTGGGAAAAGCAGTCGGAACGTCGAACCGACGCCCGGCTGTGAGTCGACTTCGACGCGGCCGCCGTGCGACGCGATGATCTGCTGCACGAGCGTGAGGCCGAGTCCCGCGCCGCGCCGCGTGATGGTGTCGCTGAATTTCGCGCGGTAGTACGGGTCGAAGATCCTGGCCAGATCCTTCGGCTCGATGCCGATGCCGTGATCGCGAACTTCGAGCACGACGTGCTCCGTGTCCTGCCGCAGCACGACGTCGATCGCGCGCTCGTCCGCATCGCCTGAGTATTTGATCGCGTTGTCGATGAGGTTCAGCAGCGCGCGCGACACGGAGTCGCGATCCCACATCTGCTCGCCGACCGCATCGTCGATCTCGACATTGCAGGTGAAGCCTTTGCTGCGAATCCACGATTCGTACGTGGTGACGAGATTGCGGATGAGGTCGCGCGGATGCACCGGCGTGAACGCCAGCGCTTTCGTGTTCTGGTTCTGGATGCGCGCGACGTCGAGCACGTTCTCGACGAGATGCGAAAGCAGAAGCACTTCGCGTAGGACCTGATCTTCGATCTCCGCGCGCTCTTTTTCTTTGAGGCGGCCGCGCTTCAGTGTTTCGGCGCCGAGGCGGATCATCGAGAGCGGCGTGCGAAGCTCGTGCGAGACGTTCGCGATCAGCGCGCCGCGCAGCTTCATCGTCTCCGCTTCCTTCTTCATGCCGCGCGACGCGAGCAGCGCGCCGATCATCGTCAGCACGACGGCGAGAAGACTCATCCACGCGCTGATGACGCGCTGACTCTGC
>DASVNL010000762.1:0-15707 GCA_036383875.1 Thermoanaerobaculia bacterium | reverse complement strand
CCCGCCGCTCCACAGCATTCACGGATACACTCTTCCGCCCTAAGCAATGGACGCCTGGTATCTGTTTCTCGCCTTCCTCTTCGTGCTCGCGAACGGATTCTTCGTCGCGGCCGAATTTGCGATCGTCAAAGTGCGCTCGACGCAGCTCACCGAGCTCGCCGAGCAGGGCTCCACGCGCGCGAAGATGGCGCGCAAGCTCACCAAGCATCTCGACTCGTATCTCTCCGCGACGCAGCTCGGCATCACGCTCTCGTCGCTCGCACTGGGATGGATCGGCGAGCCCGCGTTCCATCATCTGATCCAGCCGCTGTTCACGCAGTTCAACGTTCCCGACGCCGCGGCAAAAACGATCTCCGCGACGGTCGCGTTCGTGATCATCTCGATCCTCCACATCGTCCTCGGCGAGCTCGCACCGAAGTCGATCGCGATTCAGAAGCCCGTCGGCACGTCGCTGTGGATCGCGCACCTGCTGCACGCGTTCTACATCGTCACGTTCCCCGCGATCTTCGTGCTCAACGGCGTCTCGCGCGCGATCCTGCGCGTCGTCGGCATTCAGCCCGCGGGTGAACACGCGGAAGCGGCGCACTCGCCGGAAGAGCTGCGACTCATTCTCGCGAGCTCGGAGAAAGCGGGCGTGTTGTCCGAGGAGAAGCGCGAGATCATCGAAGGCGTCTTTCAGTTTTCGACGCGCACCGCCCGACAGCTCATGGTCCCGCGCACCGACGTCGTGATTCTCTCGACGACGCGCAGCATCGAAGAAAACCTCGAGACGATCCGTACGACGCGACACACGCGCTATCCGCTGTGCGAAGGCTCGCTCGATCACACCATCGGCCTCATTCACGTGAAGGACCTGATGCTCGCGCAGTTGCGCGGTCCGGGAAAACCGCTCGCCGATTTGAAACGCGACGTGTTGTTCGTCCCCGAGAACAGCACCGTCGAGTCGCTGCTCTCGCAGTTCATCGAGAGCAAGACGCACATGGCCATCGTGCTCGACGAGTACGGCGGCGCGAGCGGCATCGTGTCGCTCGAGAACATCACGGAAGAACTGTTCGGACAGATCCAGGACGAGTTCGATCGCGAACGTCCCGAGATCGAGCCGCTGGGCAACGGACGCTATCGCGTGCGCGGCGACTATCTGATCGAAGATCTCGCGGATCGTCTGAAGATCGATGTCGGCGAGCCGGAAGAAGAAACGGTTGGCGGCTACGTCGCTGCGCGATTGGGGCGCGAAGTGAAACCCGGCGATCGCGTCGAGCTCGGTGAGCTCGCGATCAGTGTGCTGGACGGCGAGCGCTATCGCGTGCGCTGGGTGCTCGTGACGATCAAAGCGCCCGCGGTGGTCGAAGACGAAGAGCCGGAAGAATAAATGGAGCGGCAGGCTCTCAGCCCGGCGGCATAAACGAAGAACGGCGGGCTGAGAGCCCGCCGTTCCACTCGATGATTTCCAGTCCGAGGTTAGTGCTTGCGAAAGAGTCCGGTGATTTTGTCCGAGACCATTCGCCACGTGCGCGACATCATGGACGGCTCCTCCGTATGGCGGGCGACGTCATTGCGAGCAACGTGAGACTCCTTGAGAATCCTGTTGGTTTCCTGAATTCGCATTTGGGCTAAGCTCCTTCGCTTTCTTATATTTGCGAAGGAGATGCCACTATCGGGCGTTCCGCTCGGCCTGCTCGTGATACGCGACGACAATGTCGCGAACGGCCTCCGGAGTATCGACGACGTGGATGCTGTCGACGTCCTCCTGCCTGATGTTGTTCGCCGACAACACACGCGCGCGCAGCCAGTCGATCAACCCCGACCAGTAGTCGCTGCCGTAGAGGATGACCGGGAAGTCGGAGATCTTCTTCGTCTGGATGAGCACGAGCGCGCCGAAGAGCTCGTCGAGCGTCCCGAAGCCGCCGGGAAAGGTGATGAACGCTTCGGAGTATTTGATGAACATCGTCTTCCGCACGAAGAAATAGCGGAAGGTCATCGCCTTGTCGACGTATGGATTCACGTCCTGCTCGAACGGCAACTGGATGTTGCATCCGATCGACAACGCCTGCGCGTCTTTCGCGCCGCGATTCGCCGCTTCCATGATGCCGGGACCGCCGCCGGTGATGATGGCGAAGCCGGATTCGCCGAGGAGTTTGGCGGTGCGGACGGCGTCTTCGTAGTAGCGGTCGGCGATCTGCGTGCGGGCGGATCCAAAGATCGAGACCGCGGGATACACATCGGCGAGATGGTCGAAGCCGGAGACGAACTCCGCGGTGATGCGCAGCACTCGCCACGAATCGCTCTGCAACGTCTCCGCGCGACTCGGACGATCGAGCAGCTTCCGATCTTCGAGCTCTTCGCGATGCGTCGGCGGAAGGTGATGGGCAGGCGGTTCCGACATGGCCGCAGTCTACAAACGAAAACGCCGGCTCAGTGAGCCGGCGTTTGCAGTTCGATGATGAGGTGCGATTACTGGCGCAGCTTGATGACCGCGGTCTCGATGAGCTTGTCGCCCGGGAGTCCGCTCTGCCACGCAGTCGCCTTCACGCTGCCGGTCTCGCTCATCGTGCCGAACGCGGTGCGAACGCGGAAGCGAACCGTCGAACGCTCGGTCGGCTGGATGTTGCCGAACGTGAAGCGATAGACGTTCGAGCCCGGCGTGTGCATCACCTCGACGCCGCGATCGCTGGTCTGATCGAGAACGATGAGCTGCGGCGGCACTTCGACTTCGAGCAGCGTGTCCTGGATGTTGTTCACACCCATGTTGCTCACGACGATGTCGAGATTGTCGACGCCTTCATTCGGGAGGTCGGTCGGATGGTTGATGTTGATCTTGAGGAACTGCCCGCGCGACGTCATCGCCATGCCGTTCGATTTACACGCCGCGGTCGACAGCAGCCCAACCGCGAGAATCGCGAGAAGTGCGATTGAAAAGAGTTGTTTACGTTTCATCGGTGATCTCCTTTGACATCGGTTTTGTAGTGCAAAGGAGGGGCCCGTCAGCGCCGTTCTTGCAGTAGCCTCTTCGCGATGACTACTTTCATCGGCGTCGATGGCGGCGCCTCGAAAACCGCAGCAATCGTCGTAGATGAGCACGGCACGATCCTCGGCAGCGGACTCGCCGGCGGCTCGAATCACCTGCGCGTCGGGATCGAAGAAGCGACGCGCAACATCGAGCGCGCGGTGAACAAAGCGCTGGTCGAGGCCGGCGTCGCGATTCGCAACGTCGAGTACGCCTACTGCGGCATCGCGGGCTCCGATCATCCCGTGCATCGCCAGAAGGTCATCGACTCGCTGCAGATCTTTTTTCCGCGCGGAAACTTCATCGTCGACACGGACGCGCGCATCGCGCTGACGGGCGCGGTCGGCTTCGGCGCAGGCATCGTGATCATCTCGGGCACGGGCTCCGTCGCGTTCGGACGCAACGCCGGCGGCGATGAATCGCGCGCAGGCGGCTGGGGTCCAACCCTCGGCGATGAAGGCAGCGGCTTCTGGATCGCGCGTGAAGGGCTGAGCGCGATCGTCCGCGCGCACGACGGCCGCGGCTTCGCGACGCACATGACCGATCTGCTGTGCAACGAATACGCGATGTGCTCGCCCGAGGAGCTGCCGAAGTTCGTGTACGCCGCGACGACGCACGTCGACGACATCGCGCGCTACGGCAAGCTCGTCATCGAAGCCGCGCAAGCCGGCGACGTGATCGCGCAAGAGATCCTCGCGCGCGCAGGTTCGGAGCTCGCGGAGTGCGTGCTCGCGATCGCGCGCAAGCTGCACATGGCCGACGCGGACTTCCCGGTCGCGTATGTCGGCGGTGCATTTCACGCGGGCGATCTGTTGCTGAATCCGATGCGACTGCGCCTGCAACGCGACGCCCCCGGCGCGACGCTCGTCGCGCCGCTCAAGCCGCCGGTCGAAGGCGCGGCGATGATGGCGATGGAAGCGGCGCAACAACCGAGGGTTGGTCGGGTATAAAGCACGCCATCAAATCGATCGACTTCCCCCTTCTCCTCGTTCTCTTCGCGTTGCTCGTCGCCGTCGAGTTGCTGCGTGCGTCCGGCTACCTCGACGTCGCCGTCGCGCGGAGTGTGTCGCGCTTTCGCACGACTCGCGGCTTCGCGCTCGCGTTGATTGCGTTCAGCGGCGCGCTGTCCGCGCTCGTGACGAATGACGTCGCGTTGTTCGTGGTCATTCCGTTCACGATCATCGCGAGCCGCTTCTCCGACTTCGACGTCGAAGATGCCGTCGTGCTCGAGATCATCGCGACGAATCTCATCGGCTGTCTCACCCCGCTCGGCAATCCGCAGAATCTCTTCGTCTTTCACCAGAGCGGCTGGAGCGCGATGCAGTTCGTCGTCACGATGCTGCCATTCGTCGGCTGGTGCACCGTCGGTCTGATCATCGCCACGTTCTTCCTCGGCGCCTCGCGTCCGATGATCCGCAACGAAGTCGAGCTGCCGGATCGCAAAGGAATCCCCGCGCTCGCCGGCCTGCTCTGCTTCGTCTTCGTGCTGCTCGTGATCGCGCGCGTGTTGCCCGCGTGGCCCGCGGCGATCGTCGCGCTCATCACCGGCTTGCTCGTGCTCGGGAAGCGATTCTTCAAGATCGACTTCACGATCATCCCGATCTTCATCGTCGCGTTTCTGGTGATCGGCTGGGCGGAGCAGCTCTTCAAACTCTCGCTGCCCGCGAGCCTCTACGCGTCGTCGATCGTGTTGTCGCAGTTCATCTCGAACGTGCCGGCGACGGTACTGCTCGCGCCATTCACACGGGGCGAATGGCGCGAGCTGCTGTACGGCGTCAGTGCCGCGGGCTGCGGCACCATCATCGCTTCACTCGCGAATCTTCTCGGCTGGCGCATTTACGTCCGCGAGTCGAATCGCGATCCGAAGTTTTTCCGCCGGCTCACGGCCATCAACGTTGCGTTTCTCGTCTGGGCGGCGGCCGGTGGCTGGCTCCTGCTAAAAGCGCAGTGAGAGTCCCGCGGACACGATGAACGGACTGATGTCGACTTTCCCTTCCGTCGTGCCGCTGCCGCCGACGACCACCGCGGTGGCATTGGCTTCGAGCGGAACGTACTTCGCGTCCACGTTGAGTCCGAAGCGGCTGCCGAGCTTGATGCCGACGCCGGCGTTCACGACGAAACCGACATCGTCGTCGAAGTCGAGCGAGTCGAGTCCGCTGATCCCGTCATCGGATTCCTCGAGCAGCACGTAAGCCGCGCCGCCGCCGATGTACGGATCGATCACCGAGTTCGGCAGCAGGTGGAAGCGCACGATGCCGGTGAGCGGAATCATGTCGACGCCGCCGGCTTCAGCGCCGGGAGGAACCGGCGACAACGTCGACTCGAGCTGGGTCACCGAGCCGGCAAAGTCGAGCGAGAGGCGATCGCCGATGAAGATGTCGGCGTCGACGCCCCAGCCGGTCGCATTGTCGAACTGCAGATCGCCGGTCGTCGGCAAATCTTCGAACGTGCCATCACCGGATGGATCGGCCCACACCACACTGCCTGTGAGAACGAAGAATCGATTTTGAGCAACCGCGGGGAGAGTTAGAGAGAGGGCAAGCACAGCAGCAACGGTGTATCTCATACAGACGCGTGCTGGCACTTGCGATGCCAGCACGCGTGAGAGTCGCGATTTGTCAGCGTCCGCGCACCTTCGCGGTCACGCCGTAAAACTCTTCGCCTTCCATCCACATCGGCATGTCCGCGGCGTTCGCCGCTTCCCAGCCGAGCCAGAACGCGAGCCGTCCGATCTGCACCGCGGACTGGAAGTTCCACGTCGGATCGAACTCGTCACTGGCCTGGTGATAGTGCTTCTCGCGATACTCCTTCGCGCGCTCTTTGCCCGCGCCGGTCGTATCGCCGACGAGCTCGAGTCCCTGCTTGATCGAGAACGCGGGCACGCCGACTTTCGCGAGGCTGAAGTGATCGGAGCGGTAGTACGAGCCCTGCTCCGGCGCCTGATCCGGAACGATCGTGAGGTTCATCGCCTTCGTGACGCGCTGCGCCGTCGGGAAGAACGACGTGCGATCGATGCCGATCATCGTGACGCTGGTCGTCTCGCCGAAGAGATAGAGCGCGTCGAGGTTGAGTCCCATCGCGATCTTGCCTGCGGGGATCGTGGGGTTCTCGCCGAAGAACTTCGAGCCGAGGAGACCTTGCTCTTCGGCGGCGACGAGAGCGAAGAGAATGCTGCGCTTCGGGCGCGGAGTCGCGCGACTCCACACGCGTGCGATCTCGAGCACGGCCGCAGTGCCGCTCGCGTTGTCGATCGCGCCGTTGTAGATCGTGTCCTGCGGATCGTCGTCGTCGGGCGTGCCGATGCCGATGTGATCGTGATGCGCGCTGTACAGCACCGCCTCATCTTTCAACTTCGGATCGCTGCCTTCGATCTTCGCGACGACGTTCGCGGTATCGAACGGACGGATCGTGCTGGTGAGGCTGCCCTGCATGCGCATGCCGAGCGAGATCGGTTTGAAGTTGCGCGAGTGCGCGGCTTGCGTGAGCTTCGCGAGATCGAGACCCGCGGCTTTGAACATCTCCGCGGCGACCGACTCCGTCACCCAGCCCGCGAACGCGAGCGCGTGCTGCCCTTCGGCGTTCTTCACGTACGCCTGCTCGCCCGTCCACGAGTTGCGCACGACCTGCCAGCCGTAGCCCGCGGTCGCGTCGGTGTGGATGAGGATCACCGCGTCCGCGCCGCGCGCCGTCCCGATCTCGTACTTGTACGTCCAGCGGCCGTAGTACGTTCGCGTGCGGCCTTTGAAGAGATCGGGCTCATTCTCGTTCGCGGGCGGATCGTCGACGAGCATCACCAGCGTCTTGCCGCGTGCGTCGAGACCTTTGTAGTCATCCCACTTGTACTCCGGCGCGACGACTCCATGTCCGACGAACACGACCTCGGAATCAATGCTCACGCTGGTCTTCTGCGACTGATTGCCGCCGACGAACTGGTCGCGGTACTTCAGCGGACCGAGTGCGGGCACGCCGTTCTTCGTCAGCGCGATCTTGGACTTGTCGGCGTCGGTCGTGATGCCGAGGAGAGAGACTTTTTGAAAGTAGGAGCCGTTGTCGCCGGCTGGCGTGAGGCCCATCGCCTCGAACTGCGCGGCGGCGTAGTTCGTCGCCAGCGCGTCGCCGCGCGTACCCGGACCGCGACCTTCGAGCAGATCGCTGGAGAGGAACTTCGTGTGCGCGCGGATCGCAGGCGCGGAGAAGTCCTCGAACGACGCACGGACCGGATCAGGAATCGCCGGCGACTGCGCAGCGAGCGGGAGAGCAAGCAACATCACGGCGAGAGTGCGGAATGGGCGCATGGGCGGTAGGAGAACATGCCCGGCGACCAACCACAGCGGCAATTTTTGTTACAAAACGCCTCGAAGTGCATTTTTCTGCAGATTGAGGGTAGGGATTTCGGGACATAAGTCACTCCTTGAGAAGAGTGAACTACAAAGCCACCGTCGAATTCGACACGATCCGCGCGATCCACCTCCCGATGTCCGAGCGCGTGCTCGACAAACTCGCCGATATCCTCTTCGCCACCGACGAGATCCTCGACATGATCCGAATCGAAGAGCGCATGCCCGACCCGGTCACGGTCGAGGTGCAGGATTCGGTGAAGAGCGTCTACGAGGCAGTCAACAACCTCATGAAGAAGCTGGCGGACTGACGTAGCGCCGGCTTCCAGCCGGGCCATCACGCCGGCATCCTGCCGGCTCGTCCCCGGCCAAACACCCAAACTTTCCATTAACACCCCTTGACACCCAGACGTCCGGCACTTAACTTAACGCTGTTAAGTATCGGAGGAACGTTTTGGGACCTAAGGAACGTCGAGAGCGCGAACGCGAGGAAGTCAGGACTCGGATCCTCGACGCCGCGCGCGAGCTGTTCGCCAGCGAAGGGGTCGAGTCCGTCACGATGCGCCGCATCGCCGATCGCATCGAGTACTCCCCCACCGCCATCTACTTTCACTTCCGCGACAAGGAAGCGCTCCTCGCCGAGCTCTGCGATTGCGATTTCCGCGAGTTCGCGCATGGCTTCATCGAGATCGCACAGATCGCCGATCCCGTCGAGCGCCTCCGCGCCGCGGGCCACGCGTACGTCGACTTCGGACTGAACCACCCGAGCCACTACCGGCTCATGTTCATGACGCCGAAAAACGCCATCGGCAATCTCGAAGAGAAGGGCAATCCGGAAGAAGACGCATACGCGTTTCTCCAGGGCATCGTCACCGAGCTGCTCGCAAAGAAGATGCTTCGCGACGACCTCACCAGCGTCGACCTCGTCTCGCAGGTGATCTGGGCCGGCATCCACGGCGTCGTCGCGCTGGAAATCGCGAAGTGCAAGGACGAGTGGGTGGCGTGGCGTCCGATCGAAGAGCGCACGCACGCGACGGTCGAGATGATCGTGAATGGACTGCTCAGGGCCGAGGGCCAAGGGCCGAGGGCCGAGGGGGCGCGATGAACCCGCGCCTCCACGGAACCAACGCACCGTTCACCTGCATCACCCCTCGGCCCTCGGCCCTCTGCCCTCGGCCCTTCAGGAGCCACTGATGTCTGTCGATCTCGCCACCAAATCGCTGCTGCACGACAAGCTGCGTTTCTTCATCACCGTCTCCGGCGTCGCATTCGCGGTGACGCTGGTCTTCGTCCAGGTCGGACTGTTTCTCGGCTTGATGTCGAACGCCTCGCTGACGATCGATCAGATCGACGCCGACCTCTGGGTGACGTCGCACAACACGCCGAACGTCGACTTCGCGCATGCGTTCCCGGAGACGTACATCAAGCGCGTGCGCTCGATCCCCGGCGTCGCGCGTGCGGACAATCTGATCGTCTGGTTCATGAACGCGAACCTCCCGACAGGCGCGGTCGAGGGCACGGAGGTTTACGCGCTCGAGGATTTCACGGCGTGGAACTTTCCGCAGGGCGTGATCGAAGGGAACCTCGCGGACTTGCGCCGCGGTCCGTACATGGTCCTCGATGACTCCGCGAAGAAGCGCTGGGGCGCATTCGAAGTCGGCGAGTATCGCGAAGTTCTCGGCCGCCGCCTGAAGATCATCGGCAAGACCGTCGACGCGAAGTCGTTCACCACGACGCCGCTCACGTTCATGGACTATCGCCTCGCGCAGGCGCTCAACGAAAGCGATCTGCGCGGCAACACGACGTACATCCTCGTGAAGCTCGCGCCCGGCGCGGACATCGAAGCGGTGCGCGCGGAGATTCAACGCCGCCTTCCCTACAACGACGTCTACACGACGAACGAGTGGGCGAAGCGCTCGCGCTCGTACTGGATCGACTCGACCGGCCTCGGGCTGAACATGTACATCACCGTCTTCCTCGGCTGTCTCGTCGGCATCGTCGTCGTCGCGCAGACGCTGTACACGTCGACGATGGAGCACATCCGCGAATTCGGCACGGTCAAAGCGATCGGCGGCGGCAACGGCGAGATTTACAAGATCCTCGGCAAGCAAGCCACGATCGCAGCAGTCGCCGGCTTCGCACTCGGCGCATTGCAAGCGTTCGCATTGCGGCCGGTGATGGCAAAGATCGATCTCAAACTCATCATCCCGATGGAGCTCTACGCCGCCGTGTTGATCGGCGCGATCGCGCTCTGTCTCAGCGCCGCGATGATCTCGTTCCGCAAAGTCGCGACGATCGATCCGGCCCTCGTCTTCAGAACGTAGGTCGTGTCATCCCGTGCGACAGCACGGGATCCCCATCCGTCATGAGATTCCGTGCTGACGCACGGAATGACACCGAAAGGCAGACATTCATGTCCATCCTCAGCACTCGCCGTGTCGAAAAACACTTTCAGGAAGGGCGGGAGACCGTCACGGTGCTCAAAGGCATCGACTTCACGGCCGATCGCGGCGAGATCGTTTCGCTCGAAGGTCCGTCCGGTTCCGGCAAGACGACGTTCCTCTCGATTCTCGGCTGCATCCTCACGCCGACGTCGGGCGACGTGATGATCGACGGGCAGACCGTGAACGCCGCGCGGCTCGCCGACATCCGCAAGCGTTCCCTCGGCTTCGTCTTTCAGCAGTTCAATCTCTTCCCGTCGCTCACCGCGCTCGAGAACATCGAGTACGCGCTGAACGTGAAAGGCGTGAAGGGGCGCGGCGCGCGCATCGAAGCGGAGCGTGTGATCGAAGCCGTCGGCCTCGGCGATCGCCAGAACTTTCTGCCGCGCGAGTTGAGCGGCGGTCAGAAGCAGCGCGTCGCGATTGCGCGCGCGCTCGCCGGCAGCGCGCCGATTCTCCTCGCCGATGAACCGACCGCGAACCTCGACTCGCAAGTCGGCACGCAGGTCCTCGACATGTTTCGCGCGCTGGCGAAGAAGGAAAACCGCGCGCTCGTCATCGTCACCCACGATCCCAAAGTTCGCACCATCGCAGACAGAGTCGTGAAGATTCAGGACGGAGCACTCGTATGAACCGCATTCTCTACCCCGCACTCGGCGTACTCATTCTCATCGCGACGGTCGCGCAAGTCAGCGCGACGCGCACGAAAACCCAGCAGCCGAAACCGCAACTCGCGACGGCCGAGAAACCGCGCGTGGTCGCCGAAGGGCGCATCGCCGCGTATCCCGGCGCGGAAGTGACGGTCGGCAGCGACGTCGCCGGCACGATCGACCGCCTCGTCGTCGAAGAGAAGCAGCACGTGCAGAAAGGGCAGACCATCGCCATCATCCGCGCCGACGACACGCGCGCCGCACTCGCCGTCGCACGTGCACGCGTCGGTGAAGCGGAAGCAGACATCCGTCTGTACGAAGCCGAAGTCGCGCGCGCGCAACATCTCTTTCGCGAAGACGTCGGCTCGAAGCAGACCTGGGAGAAAGCGCAGCGCGATCTCGACTCCGCACGCGCACGTCGCGGCTCTGCGGTCGCGGAAGTGACGCGGCTCGACGCGCTCGTCGACAAGACGCTCATCACCGCGCCGATCGACGGCGTCGTGATCGCGCGACACGTCGAGCGCGGCGAAACGATCGCGAGCGGCGACGAGCTGGTCACGATCGCGGACCTCACACGCACGCGCGTCGAAGCAGAGATCGACGAGTTCGACGCCTCGCGCATCCGCCTCGGCGCGCTGGTCACGATCAACGCGGAAGGCTTCGATCGCGGCTGGAAAGGCACGATCGAAGAGATCCCCGACTCGGTCATCAATCGCCGCCTCAAACCGCAGGATCCGTCGAAGCCGATCGACACGCGCGTGCTGCTCGTCAAGGTCGCGTTCGCCGAGGCGACGCCGCTGAAGCTTGGCCAAAGGGTGGAAGTAAAGATCTCTGAGTAATTCGTCGCGCGTAGACTGGCGTCTTCATGGACGTCAATCAGCCGGATCGTCTCCGTGCGGACCCATCGCACGGGGGCGACCCGCGTGCGGCGGAGCTCGAGCTCCTCAATGAAGTCGCGCGCATCGCGACGCTGGATCTCGAACTGCAGCCGATGCTGCAGCGCATCACCGACGTCCTCTCGCGCAAGTTCGGCTGGGAGTTCGTCGCGCTCGTGACGATCGACGAAGAACACCAGCGCTTCATCTGCGAAGCGGTGACGAGCATCCGGCCCACCGACATTCACGTCGGTTACAAACGCAGCCTCGGCCTGGGCGTCGTCGGTCACGTCGCATCGACCGCGGAGCCGGTGCTCATCGACGATGTGCGCGGCTACGCGAACTACGTCGAGACGATGCCTGGTGCGATGTCCGAGTTGTGCGTGCCCGTGCGACATCGCGGCCGCACCGTCGCCGTGATCAATCTCGAAAGCGAACGCCTCGGCGCGTTCCGCGGACAGTTGCCGCTCCTCACCACCGTCGCCGATCAGATCGCGGGCGCGATCGCGAACGCACATCAATATCGCGAGCTGCAGCAACGCGCGCAGCTCATGGAGATGATGAGCGAGGTCTCACGCACCGCGCTCGAAGCGACCGATCTGCAGGAACTGCTCGATCGCATCGTGCGCTACATCTACGAACGCTTTCCGCTGCAGCGCGTGAGCATCAACTTCGAATGTCCTGCCGAAGCCGGCGATGGTCCGGGCGGCACGACGCTCGAACTGCCGATTCGCTTCGACGATCAGATCCTCGGCACGCTCACGCTCGAGAGCAACACCGACAGCGTCTTCACGCCCGCAACCGTGCTCGCGTTCGAAGCGTTCGCCGATCAAGTCGCCGGCGCGATTCATCTCGCGAAGGTGAACAACGAGCTCTCCGAAACGAGCCGCCTGCTCGAGATCAAAACGCGCGCGCTCGAAGAAGCGAACGAACATCTCGCGAAAGCCATCGAGACGCTGCATCACATCTCCACGCAGGACGGCCTCACCGGCGTCGCGAATCGCCGCCACTTCGACGAGACGCTCGCGCTCGAATGGCGGCGCGCTGCGCGCAACGGCAATCCGCTGTCGCTCCTGATGCTCGACATCGATCACTTCAAAGCGTTCAACGACTCCGCCGGACATCAGGCCGGCGATGACTGCCTGCGCAACGTCGCGCAGACGCTGCGCGAGACGCTGCAACGCGCGACCGACATCATCGCGCGCTACGGCGGCGAAGAGTTCGCGGTCCTCCTGCCCGAGACCGACGACGCGCAGGCACGCGCGGTCGCCGCGACGTTGTGCGAGCGCATGCGGCGCGACGGCGCCGTCACGGTAAGCATCGGCGTCGCGACGACGATCGCGTCGCGCGAGGGCACGGTCGAACAGTTCGTGCGTCGCGCCGACGAAGCGCTGTACGAAGCCAAACGCCTCGGCCGCAACCGCGTGGTGTAGCGGAGCGCCCTCGCCCGCATGACCGACGGCGGCGGGGACGCCGCGCGCTCAGCCGGTGTGGACACCGGCGTTCCCCGGTGGTCTTCGCTTGTGCCAGTCCGTGTTCGACTGGAACAGCTTCCCTGCTGCGAGCACCGCGTTGTCGTCCATCGCGCGGCCGACGAACTGAATACCGACCGGCAGGTTCTTCGACGTGAAGCCCGACGGCACGCTCATGCCTGGAAGGCCGCACGCGTTGCCGATGCCGCCGAGAGCATCGGAGAAGGCGAGATCGGTTTCGAGGTTTGCTTCCATCGGAGTCGCTGCGACAGGCAACGACGCAGTGGCGAGCACGTCGACGTCGTCGAACATCCGATCTATGAGCCGTTGCAGCAGCGTGCGCAGACGTTGCGCGCGGAGATAGTCGGCGCCGGAGATCGTGCGATTGATGTAGCCGCCGATGCGCGAGCCGGGATCATCGAGCTCCGCGATGCGACCCGTTTCGATGAACGCGTCGAACGCCGAGCCGCACTCCACCTGAATCGTCACGCCCGCCGCCATCTCCCACGGACCTTCGGGCAACTTCACGTCGACGATCTTCGCCCCCGCCTTCGCGAGCACCGCGAACGCCGCATTCGTCGCGGCTTCGACGTCGGGTTGCATGGAAGCCCATGCATTCGTCACGCGGCCGATGCGTAAGGGACGCAGCTCGCGGCTGTATCCGAATCGCGCTTCGTCGTCGGGCAGCGAGTGGCGGTCGTTGCGATCGTGACCTGCGAGCGCCGCGAGGATGAAGCCGCAATCCTCCGCGGTGCGCGCCATCGGCCCGATCTTGTCCATCGAGTACGACAACGCCATCGCGCCGCCGCGACCTACACGCCCGAACGTCGGACGCAGTCCGCTGACGCCGCAATACGCGGACGGACAGATGATCGAGCCCCACGTCTCGCTGCCGATTGCAAACGCCGCGAGTCCGGCCGCGACGATCGCGCCGGAGCCGCTCGACGAGCCGCACGTCCAACACGTTTCGTTCCACGGATTCTTCGCGCCGCCGGTGAGCGACGCGGTGCCGTAGCGATAGCCCATCCCGCCCGCGAGCTCGATCATCGCGGCCTTGCCGATCAGAATCGCGCCCGCGTCTTTGAGTCGCTGCACGACGTGCGCGTCGCGATCGAACGTCTGCTTCGCGAATGGTCGCGCGCCCCACGTCGTCGGTGCGCCTTCCGCTGCGAGCAGATCCTTCGCAGCGTATGGGATGCCATGCAATGGACCGCGGACCTTGCCCGCGTTGATCTCACTCTCCGCGGCCTTCGCCTCGCGCAACGCGCGATCGCGCATCAGCGTCGCATACGCGTTCAGCCGTCCACCGAGTTTCGCGCTCCGCTCGAGATACGCCTCGGTGAGCGCAACCGGCGAGAGCTTGCGCGCGCGAATCTGCGCCGCGAGATCGACGACGCTCGAATACAAAACGTCGTCGTTCAATCGGCTTTCACTTTCTTCGGACGCGCGGGCGCGCGATACACGCGGAACAGCGTCGCAGGCTCGACGGAGTTGTCGAGCGGAAACGCGCGCATCGCTTCGAGTCCTTCCTGCGCGCCGGTGATCAAGCGGCGGATGTCCGCGCGTTGCGCGTCATCG
Organism: Thermoanaerobaculia bacterium; assembly: GCA_036383875.1. Taxonomy (GTDB): domain Bacteria; phylum Acidobacteriota; class Thermoanaerobaculia; order Gp7-AA8; family Gp7-AA8; genus QHVT01. The sequence goes on along the minus strand of DASVNL010000762.1, from coordinate 1,350 downwards.
AAACGCGAGCCGTAGCGGCCAAGGATCATCGCGATCCGCGCTTCTGCTTCGGGACTCGCAGGCGGCGTGCTCGCGGGCGTTTCGCCGAGCACGGGCAACGCTGCAGCAGTCGCGGCGAGCAATGCGAAGTCGCGTCGCGAAACGCTCATCGATTCCTCCGGTTCTTGTCGTGCACCTCGCGCGGCGCGACGCCTGGCGGCACGACTTCGACGCCTTCCGAACCGCGACGGCCAGCGCCGCCGCGTCGCGCTTTCTCGAGCGTCATCAGGAATCCGAACGCCGGATCCTTGAACTGCAGATGACGAAGCATGCCCCAGTGTTTGCGCACGTAGGCTTGCAGAAACTGCAGCACGTGGCCGAGGGAGATGATGCGGCAGGGCGGGACGGCGGAGCCGGGAGGGAACGAGCCGAACGCGATGAGCCGCACCGAGTACGCCGGCGGGATTTCCGCGAATCCGCTGTGCAGCAACTCCTGCACGACTCGTTCGGGATCCGCGACCTGTCCGAAGCGATTGATGACCGTGCGCAGCACTTCCGGATCGCGGATGCCGGTGTTGATGCCGACGCGTCCTTCTTTCACTTCGCCGACGATCATGTCGATCGAGTCGGTTGGCACGGCGAGGCCGGGATCGAGTCCGGAGACGTCGAGGCCTTTCGGAGACGACTTGTGTGCGTCGCGCGTGATCGGCGCGCCGGTGGGAAATCGGAACGCGAGAATGTCGACGTCGGTGAGGGTCCGGAATCCGTTGCGGGCAGTGCCCGCGATGATCGGGTATTCGGCCGAGGTGAAGTAACCGTTGAGTTGTAAGTACGCCTGCACCAGCGCGACGGCGTGATCCATATTCGTTGATGTTAGCTTGCGTTGTCGTTTTTACGTTCTACGGAAACGCGCACACCGCCCACGTCGCCGACGCCCGGGTCGTCGAACCACGCGCGCGCAGTCGCATCGTCGAGCAGATAGGCGCGCAGAAACGCGATCGTGATCGCGGCGATCTGCGCGTTGCGTTTGTCGGATTCGACGAACGTGTCGTGATTCACACCCTTCATCGTCACGAGGTATTGCCGCGACGCGTGCGTCGACTCGAATGGGATCCGGCGATGCTTGGGGAACGTGCGATAGATGAGACTCGTGTCGCACGTGCCAGTGAGATTGAGCACGGGGATCGCGATCGCGTCGTAGCCTCCGGGCGCGACCACGCCGTCGAGCCGTGGCATCGACATCGGGATCGCGACCTTCACGCGCGGATCAACGAGCGTTCCGTCCGACATGCGCAGTCCCGCGATGGCAAACGCGGTGAACGCACCCGCGGAGTGTCCGGCGATCGCGATGCGATCCATGTCCACGTCGGT